>NZ_JADGLG010000046.1:0-20513 GCF_015235335.1 Neisseria sp. 19428wB4_WF04 | reverse complement strand
GTTTGCCGACCGACACAACCATATCAACGGCATTGAGAATTTTTGGAATCAGGCGAAACGTGTCTTGCGCAAATACAACGGAATCGACCGAAAATCTTTTCCTCTGTTCTTGAAAGAATGTGAGTTTCGTTTTAACTTCGGGACACCAAAGCAGCAGTTAAAAACTTTGCGGCTTTGGTGTGGTGTTTAGGGCTAATCTACTTCAGCCCCTTTATTTTTGTGTATCGGCGTGTCGTTTGCCTTTATCAAGGTGTCGGTTTATTCGATGATCGGCCTGTTTACCGAAACCAAAGAGCAGCACAACAGCTTTATGAGTTCGATCGAAGGCTTTTTCATGATCGGCATCGCTTCGGCTTATTTTCTCTTTCCCGCGTTTTTCGATGCGGCAAACCCCGATGCCTGGCTGCGCGTGTATCTGCTGCTGGCCGGCCTGATTGCGGTGGCGTTTTTGCTGCTGCTGTTTACCAAAGTGGATGTAGATATCCCCAAATCCGAAGGCAGCCTGGCCGATGATTTTATGGGCATGCTGAAGCTGGTGGCGCTGCCGCTTACCATCTTCTTTATCTTGAGCGCGTTTTGCTTTGTGATGGTGGAACAGGGCATCATGACCTGGCTGCCCACGTTTAACGAACGCGTTTTGTCGCTCAACGACACCCTGAGCGTTCAGATGGCCAGCATTTTGGCCTTGTCGCTGGCTGCGGGGCGTTTCTTGGCCGGGCAGGCGGTGAAAAAAGTGCATTGGCTCGCTCTCTTAACCGCGTGCCTGCTGGTGGCGGCGGCCATTGTGGCGTTTGTATTGCCGCAGGCCTTAAACACCCCGGCGCAAACCATTCATTCTTTCAGCGAAATCCCCGCCATCGGCTTTATCTTCCCCTTAATCGGCCTGTTTATCGCACCGGTTTACCCCTTAATCAGCTCGGCCACGCTCTCGGCACTGCCGCAGCGCATGCACAGCTCGATGACCGGCCTGATTGTGATTTTCTCTGCGCTGGGCGGCACGCTCGGCTCGCGGATTATCGGCATGCTGTTTGAGCATGTGGGCGGCGCGCAGGCGTTTTACTTTATGCTGGTTCCGATTGCGATTTTGATAGTTGCCCTGTTCTTATTGAACAAATTCATCAAGGATTACGAAAATGCACATCAACAAAGCTGAAACCCTGGCCGCCCTGCTTGCTCAGGAAGACACCGACCGCAGCAACACCATCACCATTGATGATCAAGGCCCGAAACATTTTACGGTCAAAGGAGAAAACGGCGAAACGCTGGAAGTGAAAGGCACTTATTATCTGGCCAACCTGTTGCAGGAAGTATGGCTGGGCAACGGCCGTCTGACCCCCGAAAACGTGCAGATGAAGCCGCTGGAGCGGGCGGATTATTTAATGAACACCCACTATTGGCACACCCTCAGCCGCCGCATGGATGCCGGCAATATCCTCGCCACGCTGGCCGATGAAAAGCGCAGCAGCAACAAAGCCTATCTATATGTGCCCGCCGCCGATTCAGACGGCCTCGAATACTACCGCCACATCAGCGCCGATTATCCGCAAATCGAAATCATCAAGCTGCCCGCCCCGCCGTTTTCAGACGGCCTCTTGGCCGAAATCGACAAAAAACCCGGCCTGCTGGCATTGAAATACGACAAAACCGCCGGCACACCGCTGCCTTATGTGGTGCCCGGCGGGCGTTTCAACGAAATGTACGGCTGGGACAGCTATTTCATCGCGCTGGGGCTGATGGCGCACAACCAATACGATTTGGCCAAAGGCATGCTCGAAAACACCGCCTACCAAATCAAGTATTACGGAAAAATGCTCAACGCCAACCGCAGCTACTACCTCACCCGCTCGCAGCCTCCGTTTTACACCCCCTATTTAAGCGCGTTTTACCGCCGCTATGCCGGGCGGCTGCCGCAAAACTGGCTGGCCGAACACCTGGCCGTTGCCATCGATGAATACCAAAACGTGTGGATGAACCCGCAAACCCACCTTTTTGCCGACATCGGACTGAACCGCTATTTCGATGAAGGCTGCGGCCGCCCCAAAGAAACCGAACCCGGCCATTTCAACTTTATTTTGCAGCAATACGCCGCCAAACACGGCGTAGGCACCGCAGAAATGGAACGCGCCTACGATGCCGGCGAAATCCAAGATGCCGATCTCGACCGCTATTTCATACACGACCGCGCCATGCGCGAAAGCGGCCACGACACCACCACGCGGCTTGATGATGTGTGCGCCGACACCGCCTGCGTTGATTTGAACGCGATTATGTACCGCATCGAAACCGACATCGCCGCCCTGATTGCCGACTATTTCCCGCAAGGCTTCGATCACAACGGCACACGGCACACCGCCGAGGGCTGGCGCGCCAAAGCGCAGGCACGCTGCGATGCCGTGCAGCAATATTTGTGGAACGAAGCAGACGGCACGTTTTACGACTACAACGTTGCCGCCAAAGCGCAAAACCGCTTCGTTTCCGCCACCAACCTGCTGCCTTTGTGGGCGGGGTTGTGCAGCCGGGAGCAGGCAGAGCGGCTGGTTAAATCGCAACTGGGCGCGCTGTTGTGCGCAGGCGGCATCGCCTCCACCGCCCCCATCGGCGCAGAAATCCGCGGCCCCGAACGCCAGTGGGATTACCCCTACGGCTGGGCGCCGCACCAGATTCTGATTTGGGAAGGGCTGGAGCGTTACGGCTTCGAGCGCGAAATGCGTGAAGCCGCCTATGCCTGGGTGCAGATGATTATCCGCGCCACAGTGGAATACAACGGCCTGATTCCCGAAAAATTCAACGTGGTCGAAGGCTCGCACAAAACCGATGTGGAATACGGCAATGTCGGCACCGTGTTCGACTATGTGCCCGCCGGCGGCTTCGGCTGGACCAACGCCTCGCTCGTTTTAGGCATTGCCAAACTCACCGAAGCGCAAAAAGCCGCATTAAACGCGCTGGCCGACTCCACGCCCTAAGCCGTTTGGGCTTTGCCCAACCCGGGCCGCCCCGCTTTAAAACCACGGCAACGCCGGTTTGCCTTTGTGGCCGGTACCACCGGCAGCCCGCAGCCCCGTATTTATGGCAGATTCAACTACTTCGATACAAGGCCGCAGGCAATACGGCAAGGCGCAGCAACGCTGTAGTGGAAGTTAAGGCAATCCGCTGTCTTTAGCAAACAGGCCGGCCGGGCAAAGGCCGTCTGAACGTTTCAGACGGCCTTGAATGCTTGCTGCAAACGGCCCGGCAACGGCTCAAGCCTTTGTTGGACAATCCAACCGTGCCGAAACGGCCCGGCGCAGGCTGACGGTCATGCCGTTACGGCAGCAAATTTAAAACCGCTTTCAACACTTCAAGCACCGGCGGGCACGGCCGCCCGTTGCAGCAACCGCCACAGCTCTTTCAATGCGGCGGCTGCAACACACCATCAACACCCTGCCCACTATTTGGAGCCGGGGCGAATCGGCAGCCGTAACCAACCTCAGGCCGTCTGAAAGAATATTTCAGACGGCCTGAGGTTGATGTATACCTATATTTTCAAATTGAAAACAATCAGTTGGTTTCTCGCTTCCAAACCCTTGCTCTCCCCCGCCCTGACTTTCCACCCCGTTTGTTGGAAATATTTAGCTTAAGTCATAAAAAACTGTAATTTTCCGACAGGCAAACCTCTTTCGGGTTACAATTTCAACCTTATTCAAATCAACAACTTCATTGATACCCCACCGGGTTCCATCTCCTATCCAAACGAAAGGCTATCCCCCATGAGTGCTTCCAAACGCGATTTAACCCGCATCCGCCACAACACCAAAATCGTGGCCACGCTCGGCCCGGGCAGCAACAATATCGAATTGTTGAAAGATATGATTGCCATCGGCGGCCTGAATGTGGTGCGCTTCAATTTCAGCCACGGCACCCCCGAGTTTCATCAGGAAAATGCCCGCATCGTGCGCGAGGCGGCCAAACTGGCCGGCCGCGAAGTGGCGATTATGGCCGATTTGCAGGGGCCGAAAATCCGCGTGGGCAAACTCGAAGGCGGCAGCGTCCGGCTCGAAGCGGGCGAAAAACTGCTGCTCGATGCCGCGCTCGAAGGCGAGGGCAGCCGCAGCCGCGTGGGCTTGGACTACCGCGATCTGCCCAAAGACGTTCAGGCAGGCGATGTGCTGCTGCTGGACGACGGCCTGCTCACGCTGATTGTGGACAGCGTAAACGGCAGCGAAATCCTCACCACCGTGCAAAACAGCCACACGCTCAAAAGCAATAAAGGTATCAACAAACAGGGCGGCGGCCTCTCTGCGGGCGCGCTCACCGAAAAAGACTTCCGCGACCTGAAAACCGCTGTGGGCATCGGCTGCGACTATCTGGCCGTGAGTTTTGTGAAATCGGGCGAAGACATGAAAACCGCCCGCGATTTGGTCGAGCGTGAAATGCAGGGCAGCAGCGCGGTGCGCCCCGGTTTGGTGGCCAAAATCGAGCGCGTGGAAGCCATTGCCAATCTCGATGAAATCATTCTGGCTTCAGACGGCATCATGGTGGCGCGCGGGGATTTGGCCGTAGAAGTGGGCAATGCGGCCGTGCCCGCGCTGCAAAAACGCATGATACGCCGCGCACGCGAACTGCGCCGCTTCAGCATCACCGCCACCCAAATGATGGAAAGCATGATTACCAACCCCGTGCCCACCCGCGCCGAAGTGAGCGATGTGGCCAACGCCGTGCTGGACGGCACCGATGCCGTGATGTGTTCTGCCGAAACCGCCATCGGTGCTTATCCGTTTGAAACCGTCCGCTATATGGCTTTAATCTGCGCCTCTGCCGAGGCTGAACAGGATTCGCTCAACGGCGTGAGCGAAGAGCATCCCGAAGCACCGGTGAGCGGCAATCTTGCCATTGCCGGCGGCGCGGTGCAGGTGGCGCGTGCCGTCAATGCCAAAGCCATCGTGGCCTTAACCGAGAGCGGTTCCACCGCATTTGAAATCAGCCGCCACAGCATCCAGCTGCCGATTTATGCGCTCACCCCCAGCCGGTCGGCGCAGCGCCGCATGGCGATGTACCGCGGCGTGCGCCCGCTGATGATTGCCACCAGCGCCGATCACGACACTGCAGTCGATGAGGTGGAAAACATGCTGCTCGAGCGCAAGGTGCTCGATGCGGGCGACCAATACATCATCACCAGCGGTTCGCGTATGCGCGAGTCGGGCTCCACCAATATGCTGCAAATCTTCACCGTGCGCGGTTGATAGCAGCCTGCAAAGGCTTTGCCGCACAAAAGGCCGTCTGAAAAAAATATTTTCAGACGGCCTTAAGGTATTTTTGCAAAGTTCACAAGATGTTTGTCTTCCACCATATTCTGGCTTGATTTGATTATATTTTTTCTCTTAAGATCATAACAGATACCCGGGTCAAGCCCGAGTATGACGGAAGTGTTTTAAAACCGGCACGGGTTTTGCCAACATATCAGGCCGTCTGAAAATATTTTTTCAGACGGCCTTTACCGTTTCAAATGCCTGAACCGGCGATTACTGGCGGATGCGCTTGGCAGAGGTTTCTACTTCGCGCACAATAATCTGCGGCTCGGGCTCGGGAGCGGCAACCGGGCAGGAAGCGGTTTCGGGATCAACCGCTTTCCAATGGAAGCTGCGGGCATATTTTTTGCTGTCGTAAATAATCTTAAACTGACAGGTGGTTACGTTATCGGTGCCCTGCCCCGGCGTGTGGAAGTGGAACACATAATCCCATTCGCGCACATTAAACATGCCCTCGTTGAAATGCGGACGCCCCAGCAGTTTGTAAAACTGGTCTTTGGTCATGCCCGCTTTGATTTGCGCCAGCTCATCGGCGGTGGGGAAAGTGCCTTTGTTGTGTTTGAACGAGGGCGACACTTTATGCACCGGCGGGAATACGGGGTTGTCGGTGGTGCCGTCTCTGCTCACATTGCTTTTGGTGGCGCAGGCCGATAAAGCCGCCGCCAAGAGCAGGCTTGCGCCTGCCTGAATGATGGTTTTTGTTTTCATATCGTTTTCCTCGTTGTTTCAGACGGCCTGCACCAACAGGCCGTCTGAAAGCCTTGTTACCACTGATAACCTACACCTGCGGTTGCGCCGTAATGGCCGCGCGAGTTGCCGGTGGCGGAGCCTTTGATTACCCAGTTGCCGTTGTCGGAAATGCTGGAGTAGCCCACGGCATAGCCGCTTTCGCCCCGGTATGTGCCGCCTGCTACGGCTACCATGCTCTTACCGGGCAGATAAGCCTGCGGCAGCCCGGCTACGGCCATGGCGGTTGCCGTGCCCGCATTGGAGCGGTTTTCTACATCATCGATGCGGCGGTTGAGCTGGTTGCCCATGTTCACCGTGTAGTTGGCCACATTGTTGATGGCTTCATTGGTGTAATACAGCTGGCTGCCGTTGATGGCATCGGTGGAAGCAGCAGATATCTCACCATCGGCTACATTGGTGATTTTCTTACCGCCTGCATCCACACCATCTACGGTAACGCTCGGGCCGCCGGCAATGCTCAGGCCGTTGCCGTTAACGGTAGTACCGCCTGCTTTCACGGTTTCAACCGTCAAATCTTTGGCGGTGGCGACTTTATAGTTGGTGCTGCCGTCCGCGTTGCTGCTTTGCTCTACGACAATATTATCGCCTGCACTAACAGTGGTTTTGGCTTTCACCGCTGCTTCGTTCACTGCGGCGATGGCATCGTGGATGCTGCCTTTGCCGGTGCCGCCGATATTACTCATCCCTACACTGCCGTCAGGGGCAACCTTAGCATCACCGCCCAACACACCGGCCACAGAAGTTACAGTGTTGTAAAGCTGGCCGCCGTTCACGGCTTCTTTGCTGTCTTCAGCAATGCGGCCTGCGGCCACATTGGTAACGGCTTTGTTGTTGGCATTCAATCCGTCTTTATCGATATAGGTGTTACCGCCTACCTTAACGCCGTCATTACCCAGCACTACTTGGCTCTCGCCGCTGCCGGCGGTTACTTGGTCGAAGTTTACCTCTTTGGCAGTAGCGACTGTGTAGTTAGCGCTGCCATCTGCATTCTGGCTTTGCTCAACCACAATGTTGTCGCCCGCACTTACAGTGGTTTTAGCTTTCACCGCTGCTTGGTTCACTGCGGCGATGGCGTCGTGGATGCTGCCTTTGCCGGTGCCGCCGATGTCGGCGTTGGTGAATGCGCCGGTGTCGGGATCATAGGCGGTGGTGCCGCCGATGATGTTTTTCACCCCTTCGCCCTGGGCATACAGCTGGCCGCCGTTTACGGCTTCTTTGCTGTTTTGCGAAACTTCGCCTTTTTCCAGCCCGGTAATCTTGCCGTTGCTGCCCACTTTCAGACCGCCTGCTGTGAGGCCGTCTGAAGTCAGTGCCACATCGTTGCCGACTTTCACGCCGTCTTTGTTCAGCACGGTATCGCCCGAGGTGACGCTGTCGAAGTTTACGTCTTTGGCGGTGGCAACGGTGTAGGTGGTGCTGCCGTCCGGGTTCTGCTCTTCGGCCACGGTGATGTTCTCGCCCGCTTTCACCTTATTGGCGGCAGCAGCCGCGGCTTTCTTCAGCTGCGCTACGTTGGCAGCATCGGTGTCGGCGGTTCCTTCGGCTACGTTGGCTATCTTGTTGCCGCCGTTGTCCAACCCGCCCGCGGTGAGGCTGACGGGGCTGCCTGATGCGGGGGTGATGGTCAGCCCGCCGTTGTCCAGCACGCTGTTGCCGGCGGTGACTTTGTCGATGCTGATTTCTTTGGCCAGCTTCACGGTGAGGGTGTCGCTGCCGTCTGAAACTACGCCGATGTTGTTGTCGGACAGTTTGGCCGCATCGGTTAGGCCGCCTTTGATGTTGGCGGTGGTACCCAGTTTGCGCTCGAAGCTGCTGCCGCTGTCGCCTGCAAAGGTGAGCGGTTTTTGGATTTCGGTGCCGATATTGTCCAGCGCGCCCTGGATGGTGTTGGCGCCGGCATACTGGCTGCCGTCTGCTTTGGTTACGGTGAACACCGGGGCGGCAACGGTGCCGTTGGCATCAACCGTTGTGCCGAGGGCGGCGGCAATCGGGCTGAGCTGCGATACGTTCACGGCATCGGTGCCGGCTTTGCCTGCAGCGACGTTGGTTACGGCTTTATTGCCGGCGTTGATGCCGTCTTTGTTAACGGCTACATCGCCTGCTTTGAGGCCGTCTGAAGTCAGTGCCACATCGTCGCCGACTTTCACACCGGCGTTGTTCACGGTGGTGTCGCCTGCTGTGAGGCTGTCCACGGTAACGGCTTTGGCCAAGTCGAAGGTGACGTTGTCGCTGTCGTCTGTTTTGCTGATCACGATGTTGCCGTCGCTGTTGTTCAGATCAACGGTTTCGCCCGGTTTCACGTTGCTGCTGTTTTTGCCGTTGGCGCTGAGGTTCCAGCCTTGGTCGGCGGTGCCTTTCACTGCGGCGATGGCGTCGTGGATGCTGCCTTTGCCGGTGCCGCCGATGTCGGCGTTGGTGAATGCGCCGGTGTCGGGATCATAGGCGGTGGTGCCGCCGATGATGTTTTTCACCCCTTCGCCCTGGGCATACAGCTGGCCGCCGTTTACGGCTTCTTTGCTGTTTTGCGAAACTTCGCCTTTTTCCAGCCCGGTAATCTTGCCGTTGCTGCCCACTTTCAGACCGCCTGCTGTGAGGCCGTCTGAAGTCAGTGCCACATCGTTGCCGACTTTCACGCCGTCTTTGTTCAGCACGGTATCGCCCGAGGTGACGCTGTCGAAGTTTACGTCTTTGGCGGTGGCAACGGTGTAGGTGGTGCTGCCGTCCGGGTTCTGCTCTTCGGCCACGGTGATGTTCTCGCCCGCTTTCACCTTATTGGCGGCAGCAGCCGCGGCTTTCTTCAGCTGCGCTACGTTGGCAGCATCGGTGTCGGCGGTTCCTTCGGCTACGTTGGCTATCTTGTTGCCGCCGTTGTCCAACCCGCCCGCGGTGAGGCTGACGGGGCTGCCTGATGCGGGGGTGATGGTCAGCCCGCCGTTGTCCAGCACGCTGTTGCCGGCGGTGACTTTGTCGATGCTGATTTCTTTGGCCAGCTTCACGGTGAGGGTGTCGCTGCCGTCTGAAACTACGCCGATGTTGTTGTCGGACAGTTTGGCCGCATCGGTTAGGCCGCCTTTGATGTTGGCGGTGGTGCCCAGTTTGCGCTCGAAGCTGCTGCCGCTGTCGCCTGCAAAGGTGAGCGGTTTGTTGGCGGCGTTGCTCAAGTTGGTGATGGCATCGCCCACGTTATTGGCGGTAGTGGTGTTGCCGGTAGCCGGGTCGGTAACGGTGTAGGCCGGCCTGCTGACGAGGCCGTCTGCATTCACTGCCGAGCCGCCGCCCAAGGCTTTGGCAACGCTGTCGGCAATGCCGAAAATCTGGCCGCCGTTTACGGCTTGTTTGCTGTTGGCCGCAATGCTGCCCGGTGCCACGTTGGCGATGGTTTTATCGTTGGCATTCAGGCCGTTATTATCGATATAGGTGTTGCCGCCCACCTGCACGCCGTCGTTGCCCAACACAACCTGGTTGCCGCCGTTGCCGGCGGTTACTTTGTCGAACACCACTTCGTCTTTGGTGGCTACTGATATGGTATTGCCGTTTTGGGTGAGTTTGATGTTTTTGCCGGCATCAACGGTTACGGTTTCGCCGTTTTGCACCTTTTTATCGGCAGGTGCGGCGGTGTTGTCGACCGCTTGGCCGTCTGAAGCAGACGTGGCCAGGTTGAAGCCTGCGGCTTTCAGTTGGGCAACGTTTACGGCATCGGTGTCGTTTGTGCCGGCGGCCACGCTGGTAATCTGGCGGGTAACGGTAGTGCCGTTGCCCACAGAAACAGCTCCATAAAGGCTCCTGGATGTCCAAGTGGTATTGTTTTTATCTGTTACCGCGCCCAAAGGATCAACACCTTCTGCGCCCCCTGCCACATTTGCCACGCTGCCGGCACCCAATGCCACCGCGTTGTCAATCGCTGCGCGGGAACTGTTGCCGATGGCTACCGAACCCGTATTTTCAGCTACGGCACTCGCGCCGAAAGCCGCAGAATTATCAGCCTGCGCGCGCGAGTTGCTGCCAACCGCCGTTGCATATCTGCCGCCTCGTTCGGCCTGACCGCTATTATCGGTTTTGCCGGTTCTTGCGTTGTAGCCCAGCGCGGTGCTGTATTGGGCGTTTGATGTGGTAGCGGCAGAGGCACCCAATGCCACCGAGCCCATGCCGCCCGCTTCTGTTTTATAGCCGACAGCCGTAATCAGGCCGGCCTCCGGTATGCCTGCGGCGGCCGTGGCTTTGGCATCTTCACCCAGCGCGATGCTGCCGTTTGCGGTAACGGTTGCGCCTTTGCCGATGGCAACAGAATTGTTGCCGCCCTTGCTGTTGGCTGCATCGCCTGCCCGCGCGCCTTTGCCCAACACCACGGCATTTTCGGCTTCGGCTACTGCTGTGGCAGATGAGCCGATCACGATTGAGTCGTTGGATTCGGTTTGTGCGCCGTAACCAATGGCGATATTGTTTTCTTTACCGCTGCCCAAGGCTTTGGCAGCCGCGCCGATGGCGATGCCTCTCAAACTTTCGGTTCGGCTTTCCGAACCCAATGCCAATGCCTGCTCTGCACCGGCATTGGCGTTATAGCCCGCGGCCAATGCGCCGGTTTGCGATGCAGCGGCGCTCATGCCCAATGCAACCGCATTATCCCCGCCTGCATTGGCTCCGCTGCCGGCTGCCAATGCGCCTGTTTTGGAGGCCTTAGCCTGCGTGCCCAATGCGGTGGCGTTGGCGGCTGTGGCTTTTGCATAATAGCCGGCCGAAAGCGCGGCATCTCCTGTTGCATTGGCCTGATAACCAATATTGGTTGCACCGGTGCCCTCCGCTTGGCCGCCCACGGCAATGGCAGAATCGCCTTCGCTCACTGATGATGTGCCAATGGCTACGGCATTGTTGCCGTCTGCGCTGGTGTTGCTGCCGAATGCCATTGCGCCCTGGCTTGATGCGAAAGCGGCTTTGGTGTTGGTTTTGGCGTTATAACCTACGGCATTATCGTAATTTTTGCCGGCTTTCGCCGCCACGCCCGCCGCCAATGCGCCTTCTCCCTCTGCGCCGGCGTTATCATGGTTATCCTGCTCTGCACCGCCGTCATTTACGCTGTAGTATTTGGTTTTGGCGGCCTTCACGGCTGTATCCAAGGCGTTAATGGCCACGCCCACATTGCTGTAAGGGGTGCCGTTTACACTAAGCTGGGTGTTGTCGAGCGTAATGTCCTCCGCGTTGGGATTTGCTGTTTTGTCCACAGGAAAGGTGATGCTGCTTACTTTCAGATCATCTTCAAGCGCAAACGTGATGGTTTCGCCGTTAGTTGGCGATAAGCTTTGCGAGAGCTTCATATTTTTGCCGGCATCAAAAGCAATGGCATCGCCGTTTTTCACTTTTGCCACTCTGGAGTTTTCTGCGGTGCCGCCGCTGTTTTTAAGAGTGGTAAACTTAAAGCCTGCCGCCTTGAGCTGTGCCACGTTCACGGCATCGGCATCTTCCTGGCCGGCGGCCACGCCGGTGATCTGGCGGCTTTGCTGATTGCCGTTTTCGTAGTTGCCTACAGAAACCGCCGCTTTGGTGGATGTCCAGGCGTAGCCCGTTTTATCGGCTGCCGCCTCCAGCGGATCTGCGCCGGTGATACCTGCACTCACAGAAGCCCGGCTGTCTTTGCCCAAGGCCACGCCGTCTGAAACTTCCACTTTGGTGTTGCTGCCCAAGGCCACTGCACCCGATATGGCTTTTACGCCGCCGAAGGTGATGCTGTCGGTGCGGTCGGGCGTGGTATCTCTGGCGGGGGCAATGTTGGTGGTGGTGAGCGTTGCGTTTGATGCGCCGATTTTCACGTTGTTGCCGAGAATAAAGCTGTCGGAGCTGGTGTTACCGATCAGGTTTTTATTGCCGATGGCGTAGCTGTTGGCGCCGCCTACCACGCTGCGGGTGTTGATGGCACGGTCGGCAGCCTGGGCGGTGGCGTTATTTTGCAGCGAGCTGCCGATAGCGCCCGAATATTGTCCGCTCACCACTGCGCCCGAGCCCAGCGCCAGACCGCCATGCGCGCCCGAAACCACCAGGGCATCGCTGCCCAAAGCCACGCCGCTGTCGGCATGGGCGGCAGAATAACGCCCCACCGCCGTAGCGCGGTCGCCGGCAAACGAAGTGGTGCCCAAGGCCAAACCGTGCGCCTGTTTGGCGCGCGCCCGCGAGCCTACTGCGGTGGCATAGTTGCCCGCCACGGCATACGAACCGATGGCCAGGCCGTTTTCATTGATGGATTGGGCGGTATTACCCAAAGCCACGCCGCTGTTGTGCGTGGTTTTGGAAGCCACGCCGATGGCCACTGATCCCGTGCCTGCTGCATTGTTTTGCTTACCGATGGTGATGGCGTTGTGGCCGGTGTCGCCGATAATGTTGCTGGTGCCTATCGCAATGGCCGGCTCTTCGTTGGCGGTGCCTGCTCCTGCAACAGTGTTGCTGCTGCCCATCACCACAGCGTGGGTGCGGGTTACAGTGTTTGCATTACCCTGAAGATGCACGTTGGCATTGGCATTCACTTTATTGCTGCTGCCGATAATGGTGGCGTTGCTCAGGTTGAGCGGAGTATTGGCGGCAGTGCTGACATTGTTGGCACCCAGCACATAAGTGCCGGTGCCGGATACGGTGTTGTTGCTGCCGATGGCGGCGGCATTGGCGGCAGTAACATTATTGTTTTTACCGAGCGACACGGCATTCTGCCCGCCTGCTTTGGCATCATTGCCCACTGCGGTGGCAGATCCGGCCGTAGCTTTGGCTCCCGAGCCTACCGCCACGGCACTGTCTTGGGTTGCCCCTGAGTCCAACCCCACCGACACGGCATAAGCTCCTGCGCCTTGGGCATTTTTTCCGATAGCCACTGCGCTGTCGGCATTTGCTCTGGCATTTTGTCCGACAGCTATCGTATCTTTTACGCTGGCCGCTGCATTCGCGCCCAACGCCATGCCATATTTCCCCGATGCAGCAGCACTGTTACCCACCGCTACAGCGTATGCACTGGTTGCAGTAGCGGCAGTACCCACTGCCATTGCCCCTTCGTGGGTCGCACCGTCATTATTGTAGTTGGCCCGTTGGGTTCCGGCATCGTTCACACTGAAATAACGGGTTTGTTTGCGGATATTGGTCAGCTCTTCGGCCACCGAATAAAGCTGGCTACCGTTGATGGCATCGGTGCTGGCAGCTGAAACCATACCCGGTGCCACATTTTTCAGCTGACGCTCATAGCCCGCCGAACCGAATGAAATCTGGTCGCCCGCCTTCAAATTATTGCCGCCGTTGAATGTGAACGTTACACCATTAATAGTTACATTGCGGACCAATGTAGCTGACCCGACTGTTGTCGAACCGGCACCAATCGCCACCGCATTTTCTTTATCTGCCTTTGAACCGACACCCAGGGCAAGCGAAGCGGTACCGCTGGCATCAGCTCGGGTACCAAAGGCCGTAGCCAAATCTGCTGCATTGGAACTTACTCCTACCGCCACTGCGGCAACTCTCGCTGTAGTAGGGTGGTAACGTTTTCCCACTCCCTCACCAGGTTGAGCGAAATTTACCAGATCATCACCTGTTAACTGATTATATTTTAATGCCTGCGGTGTATTGTTAGCTTGGGCATTATTATGTGCCGTATTATATTGAGTAATAACTGTATTATTCGAAGTTGCTGCTCTGTCTAAATCATCTCCACCGATTGCAATAGACGATACACCACTAGCTCTGGTATTGGCCCCCACTGCCAAAGCCTGGTTTCCTGATGCCTGTGCATCGGAACCTATTGCTACCGACTGATTAGTATTGGCAGATGCCCCGGTACCGCAAACAAGGCTACCCGACGTAATGGTTGATGAACTGGTACATGTTATATTCGCCGCATGCACATTAGCCGAAACAGCATAAAACCCCAGTGACAGGGGAATAGTACGCAATACCAACGATAAAATCCGAATACCGCCCGCCGCTTTCACGCGGCAGCCGGCAGGCTTGCCTTTGGCAGTTTCAATTTCAGACACGGCAACCCATGCCCCTAGTGCTTCGTTCCAAATACTACGGTAATTCTTGTTCATAGGTTTTATTCCTTTGGATTCAGACTGTTCAATACTTCTCCGGCAAATTCCGAAGCAGCACCCCATCTACAAAATCTCAACTGACGTTTATTGTCACTTAATAGCAAAATATGCATTGCCAATCTATATCTTAATTTATAGTATTGAAACTTATATTTTTGCCGTTTGCGATACAAATCAGCCGTTTATCGAAATATCATTATCAAATATAATTTGATTTTTAATATTTCTTTTAAAATATATACAATATCCATGCAATTTGTGTGCCATATGAAAAATGACTTGCCTATTTTTAACAAAAAGGTGTTCAGGCCGAAGGCCGTTTGAAACGCCTGATTACCGTGATTTCCGTGCGGGCAGGCGGCACGGCGGCGCAGGTGAAGGGCATAACGCGACAATGCGGCGGGGTCATGGCGTGCATAGCGGTGCCTTTTGCCGCATCGCACCTATGTGGTCGGATATAAAAGGCTTGAGGCCGTCTGAAACATCTGATTATCGTTATGGGCTTTGCAAGATTGCTGCGCTGCCCCGCGCAGGCGGGAATCCGATTGTTTTTTAAGTGATTGAAATAAACATGAGATATTTTTAAAGCCCGATTCCCGCCCACGCGGGAATAACGGGGCATCAATGTTTTCAGGCTGGGATTGGTTTTTTGCAAGGGGCTTAGGCCGTCTGAAAGTTTTCAGGCGGCCTTACGGCATCTTTACAAAGGTTTCGGCCTTTTCCTGACGGGTATCTTTTCCCACCTGCAAGCTGTTTATGGCGGTTTGGGCTGAAACCCAACAAGGCGGGGGCAAGCAAGGCTGGCAAAACACTCGGCAAGCAGCGCGCGGCAGCGTGGCGGTGCGGGCGGGTAAGCGGGATCGGGCGGCACGGCGGCGGGATAGTGCGGGGCAGTCCTGCCTGCCGTAAAAGATTGGCCGTCTGAAAGTTTCAGACGGCCTTTGGCTTAAACAGCTTGGCGTGTTCCCAAACATGACATTTCTCAAACACGCGGGCTTGTTTCTAAACGGTTTGGGCTGAACCTGAGCAAGGCAGCGGGCAGGGTCAGGGGTTTGCGGGGAAAACCGCCGCGCGGGCAGACGGCACGGCAGCGCAGGTGAAGCACATAATGCAGCAACACGGCGGGGTCATGGTGTGCATGGTGATGACGTTTGCCGCATCGCGCCGACAGGATACGATATAAAAGGCTTGAGGCCGTCTGAAATATCTGATTACCGTATTACGCTGATAGAGTCTGAGGATATTGTGTAAAAAGACTCAAGGCCGTCTGAAGTTTCAGACGGCCTTGATAAGCTGCTCAGGCGTTAGGCGTTGCCTTCTTGGGCTTGCTGGTACA
This sequence comes from Neisseria sp. 19428wB4_WF04, assembly GCF_015235335.1. Taxonomy (NCBI): domain Bacteria; kingdom Pseudomonadati; phylum Pseudomonadota; class Betaproteobacteria; order Neisseriales; family Neisseriaceae; genus Neisseria; species Neisseria sp. 19428wB4_WF04. The sequence continues at coordinate 5,088 of NZ_JADGLG010000046.1, read as the reverse complement.
TGGCCTCGAAATTAATCGGTGCCAGCAGCACGGGCGGGAAGCCTGCGCGGGTGATGGCGCTGGAAACGGCTTCGCGGGCATAGGGGAAAAGAATATTCGGGCAGGCAACGGCCAGCAGAAGCTGTGTGTCTTCTTCGGGAATGTTTTCCAAACGGAAAATGCCGCTTTGCGATACTTCGTTTAGAAACATCACGCGCTCATCGGGCAGTTTGGCGGTTACGGTTACGGTTACGGTTACTTCGTGAAAGTTTTCTTCGAGCTTTTCGCTTTCGGTGGATACGCGCATATCGACTTCGGGCTCGCCCTGCTCTAAAAAGATGCCCGGCGCATGGGGCACTTCCAACGATAAATCTTTGATATACAGTTTTTCAATGCTGAATACGGGTTGCTGTTCTTCGCTCATGGTTTTCTTTCTGTTGGTTTAAGGGATTAATCATGCTGCACACGGCAGCGGGAAACGGTTCAGCCGCCGGCCAGCAGGCTTTTCAGGCGGCCTTTTTGGTGCAGGGCGTATAAATCGGTGAAGCCGCCCACATGGGTTTCGCCGATAAAAATCTGCGGCACGCTGCGCCGGCCGGTGCGCTGCTGCATTTCGCTGTAGCCGGCGGGGTTTTGGTCGATGCGGATTTCGGTTATTTCTTCTATGCCCTGCGATTTTAAAAATTGTTTGGCCATGGTGCAGTAGGGGCAATGGGGGCCTGTGTACATGGTTATCGGCTGCATGGTATTCCTTTTTTATGCGGGTGTGCCGGCACGGCGGGGGTTTGCTTGGCGGCAACGGCAGCTCGGGGCTGCCGGGTTTTGCCGCTGCCTGCGGCCTGCCTGCTTTTGGCTGCTTTTCAATGTGAAGCAGACGGGATATATGGGCGTTGCTGTGTTTTTGCAAGCGGGCGGTAAACCGCAACCGGTTTGCGGGATATGCCTTCAGGCCGTCTGAACGGTTTCAGACGGCCTGAAGGCAGCCTGCGGGGTTCAAATCACAAAACCTATGCTTTGATCCATTTCGGCGGCGGGGTTGCAGGCTACTTTGCCGGCAGGTTTCGCGGGTACGCCCACTACGGTGGTGTGCGGCTGCACTTCGGCCACCACCACGCTGCCGGCGCCGATTTTGGCATTTTCGCCGATGCGGATGTTGCCCAACACTGAGGCATTGGCACCTATCATCACGCCGTCGCCCACTTTGGGGTGGCGGTCGCCGCTTTCTTTGCCTGAACCGCCCAGGGTTACGCCGTGGAGAATCGAGATGTTGTTGCCGAGCACGGCGGTTTCGCCCACAACAAATCCTGTGGCGTGGTCGAGCATCAGGCCGCTGCCGAAACGGGCGGCGGGGTGGATATCGACGCCGAACACTTCTGATGAGCGGTTTTGCAGAAAATAGGCCAGGGTTTTGCGTCCGCAGGTGTAGAGCCAATGGTTGATGCGGTGTGCCTGAATCGCGTGAAAGCCTTTGAAATATAACAGCGGCAGCGAATATTCATCGCAGGCGGGGTCGCGCTCGTAGCAGGCCAGCAAATCGAGCTTGACGGCTTCGGTGATGGAAGAATCGCTGCTTAAGGCTTGGATATACATTTCAAACAGGGCGCGTGCGTCCATTATCGCGCTGGAAAGTTTGCTGGAGAGATGATAGGCCAAAACCGAATCGATGGTGCTGTGGCGCAAAACGGTTTGGTGCAGAAAGCTGGCCAGAAGCGGCTCGGCGGCTGCGGCTGCTTCGGTTTCTTCGCGAATGGCCTGCCAAACATCGAAATTCGGGGTGTTGAGATGGTCTTTTTTCATGATGAGGCCGTTTGAAATAGTGGATTGAACCGGTGTTATATTATAAGTTTGGCGGTGCTGGCAAGCGCGCACGGCAACCATCTGCAGACGGTATGGCAAACGGCTTGATTTCCGTTGCGGCACTGCTTGCTCCGCCCCTGCCCGAAGAGGGTAGTTTTGCAGGCCGGCAAAACGTTAATGGAATCGGTTTCTTGCCTGTATGGCTTGCGGCTTGCTGCCTTGTGCCGGAAATAAAGCGGATTCGCTGCATTCGGAATCAAACCGCACTGCCTGCATTTTTAACCGCGCTTGGCAGCCGTGTGTCAAGCCTCGGCAACAAATTCACGCGAATAGGTTTTTTCGCAATAATGACACTTCAGCCTGGTTTGGCTGCTTTGGGTTTTCACATAAAAACGGCTCTTCACCGGCTCGCCGTGGCTGGCGCAGTTGGGATTGGGGCAACGGAACACTTCGCTGATGATTTCGGGCAGGCTCAGGTGGCGTTTTGCAACCACTTGGAAATCTTCAATCACGTTAACTGTGGCTTCCGGCGCAAACACGGCCAGCCGGTTGGCGGCTGCTTCATCGAGATGCACGCCCGAAATTTTAATAATGTCTTTGCTGCCGTGGCTTTTGCTGGGCAGATTGAAACCCACGGTAACGGCGTTGCCCGGGTGCAGCAGTTTGAATTGGCGCAGAATCGTGAGGCCTTTGCCGGCGGGGATATGGTCGATAACGGTGCCGCTTTGGATGGCTTCAACGCTGTATTGCTTTTTGCTCATCATGCGCTCCTTATACTTCTTCGTTGAGAATCAAAGACAAAATCGCCATGCGGGCATACACGCCGTTGGCGGCCTGCTGAAAATAACAGGCATAGGGGGTGGCATCGACATCGGGGTGGATTTCATCTACCCTCGGCAGCGGGTGCAGAATACGCAGGTTGCTCTTGGCAGCGGCCAGCATAGATGCCTCCAGATTGAATCTGCCTTGGATTTTGGCAAATTCCTGCTCATCGAAACGCTCGCGCTGCACGCGGGTCATGTAGAGAATATCCGCCCATTCTACGGCTGCTTCCAATGAGGGCAAAATCTGATAGCGGCAACCGGCTTCGTCTAATTCTTCGGTGATGTAGTCGGGCATGGCCAGGCTGGGCGGCGAAACGAAAGCAAATTCACAGCCCCAGCGTTTTAACGCCTGCGCCAACGAATGCACGGTGCGGCCGTATTTCAAGTCGCCCGCCATCGCGATTTTCAAATTGTTCAGACGGCCTTGCGTTTCGTAAATGGTTACCAAATCGAGCAGGGTTTGGCTGGGGTGTTGGTTGGTGCCGTCGCCCGCATTAATCACCGGCACGCTTGAAAACTCGGCCGATACGCGTGCGGCACCGTCTTTGGGGTGGCGTTGGATAACCGCATCGGTGTAGCCGGAAATGATGCGCGCGGCATCGGCCAGCGTTTCACCTTTTTTCGCGCTGGTGTTGGCACCGTCTGCAAAACCGATTACCTTGCCGCCCAAACGCTGCACGGCAGTTTCAAACGATAGCCGCGTTCTTGTGGAAGGCTCGAAAAAACATGAGGCTATCAGTTTTCCTGCCAGCAAATCACCGCGCGGCTCGGCCTTGAGTTTGAGCGCGGTGTGCAGCAGCAGTTCAAGCTGCGGGGTGCTTAAATCGGAGATGGAAATCACATTTTGACGGTAGAGCAGATTGGGCATGGCATTTCCTTTTCCCATAAAAAAACCCGTTGATACGGGCATTGTCGGAAAACGGCAAAACCGCTGCGGCGGGCAGCACGGCTGAAAAGACGGCGCGGGCAAACAAAATACATGGCAGTTTTGCGGTCAGTAAACTGCGGCTGATTATCTCACAAACCGAAGGCCGTCTGAAAGCATTGTTTCAGACGGCCCCAACAGCATTTGCGGTTTCTCAAATTTCCAAAACCTGCCCGATAGCGCCGCTCCATACAGCTAATCCAATAAAAGACATTGCGCAGGGGGCGTGCAACCACCATTGCCTGCCCGCTGAAGCCATTGCGGGACGGCCAATCTGGGAAATGCCCGCAGCCATAGCGAAACTGCGCAATATTGGGAATCACGAAACCATCATGGCGGCAAAAATAAAATCTGCCCCGCTCTGCCTAACCCGTTTCAGGGCAAGACGGGCGCAGCCGCATCGCGGTGAAAATGGTTCCCGACAGCCTGCAACCGCACACTTTCCCAATCGGCAGCCTGCCCGGGCTTGCGGTGTATGCAGGCTGTCTGTAGCAAACCCCTGAGGCCTTGGCAAAATTCATCCAGGCCGTCTGAAATATTCACTATCGCCACTCCTTCACAGGCGGGAAGCCGGTCTGTTTTTATAACTTATTGAAATAAAATAATTAATGGCTTTAAAACCAAATTCACGCCTGCGCGGGAATGAGGGAAGCTTAAGCATTTCAGACGGCATTAAGGGTATTTGCAAAGACCCTCTCTTTATTTCTGCAAGGCTATTTTGCAAAGGGCTCCCTCTTTATTTTCTCTCCCCGGCAACAGGCCGCTAGCGGTGCGGAAACACAAAACCGATTCTGCTGCTGCCTCTTTAACGGCCAGCCAGGCCGTTCTCTTTAGATTAAGACGCAGCAACGGTGTAACGGAAATAAAATGAGCACACTATACTGCATACTGCCTGCAGCTTGCATCTGCCTTGTATTGCCATAAAAAAACCGCACCCCGTAAGCCGGGATATGGTGTCCGGCTTTCGGGGTGCGGTTCAAACCTTGCGGTTTGCTTGAAGATTCAACCTGAATTACTGCACTTTGATTTCCACATCCACACCTGCGGGCAGGTCGAGTTTCATCAAAGCATCGGTCGTTTTATCTGTCCAGTCCACGATGTCCATCAGGCGCAGGTGGGTGCGGATTTCCAATTGCTCGCGTGAAGTTTTGTTCACGTGCGGCGAACGCAGAATGTTGAAACGCTCGATTTTGGTCGGCAGCGGAATCGGGCCTTTTACCACAGCACCGGTACGCTTGGCGGTTTCAACGATTTCTTGGGCAGATCGGTCAATCAGGCTGTAATCATACGCTTTTAAGCGGATACGGATTTTTTGGCTTGCCATTTATCTATACCCTTCAAATCAAGCGATGATGGAAGATACCACACCGGCACCCACAGTACGGCCGCCCTCGCGAATCGCAAAGCGCAAACCGTCTTCCATCGCAATCGGCGCAATCAATTCTACCGTGATGGTTACGTTTTCACCCGGCATAACCATTTCCACACCCTCTTCCAAAGTTACCGCGCCGGTAACATCGGTGGTGCGGAAGTAGAACTGCGGACGGTAGTTGGCGAAGAACG
>NZ_JADGLG010000045.1:0-21327 GCF_015235335.1 Neisseria sp. 19428wB4_WF04 | reverse complement strand
CATGCATAACATCCAGGTTGGGCTCCGCTGTGTGATAAAGCGGAGCAGTTTATAACAAACGGAGAGTGGCTCAATTTTGGAGCACAACTCCCCGTTTCCCTGGCTCAGTTTTGCACGATATTTAACATGCTCCAGCTCGGCATCGGTGCAGCCGCCGCGCAGCAGCGGACGCAGCGGCACTTTGTTTTCCTGCCCCAAACACAGGTGCAGGTTGCCGGTGGCGGAAAGGCGCACGCGGTTGCAGGTGGCGCAGAAATGCCGGCTCATGGGGGTTATCAGGCCGAGAATGAAATCGCCGCTGCCGCTTTGCCAATAGCGCGCGGGGCCGCCGCCGATTCTGCCTTCAAAAGGTTTAAGGTTGAATTTCTGCTGCAATTGTGCCAGTACGGGTTGCAGGTTTACTTTGGCGTGTGCCTGCCCGGTGGCGCCCATGGGCATGGCTTCGATTAAATTAAGGATAAAGCCGTTTTCGATGCAGAAAGCGGCCATGTCGTCCAAATCGGTATCGTTCACGCCTTTGAGCGGCACCATGTTGATTTTGATACGCTCGAAACCGGCTTGTTTGGCGGTTTTGATGCCTTCGAGCACTTGCGGCAGGCAGTCGGTGCCGGTGATGCTTTTCACGCAGTCGCCGCGCAGGCTGTCGAGGCTGATGTTGAGACGGCGCACGCCTGCTTGGCGCAGCGTGCGGGCATATCTGCCCAACTGTGTGCCGTTGGTGGTGAGCGAAATATCTTCCACGCCGGGTTGGCGGTTGATTTCGGCGGCCAGATCTGCCAGCCCTTTGCGCAGCAGCGGCTCGCCGCCGGTGAGGCGGAAACGTTTGGTGCCCAGCCGTGCAAACGCGGCGGAGATGCGCGCGGTTTCTTCCAGCGTGAGCCAGTCTTTCGGCACGGCAAAGCCTTTGAAACCTTTGGGCAGACAATAGGTGCAGCGCAAATCGCAGCGGTCGGTTACGGATATGCGCAGATAATCTACGGTGCGGCCGAATGGGTCGGTCAGCATGGTGTGGTGCTCGCGGTATGGGGTGTGCTGATTGTATGGCCGGGCATGCTTTTTGTTGATGATGCGTTGTGGTTAGCGGCTAGTTATTTCGGCGGATACACAGGCCGTCTGAAAGAATAAACACCCGTCCGGTTCGGCCCGGTTGTGCTTCAGACGGCCTGTTGCCGCGATAGCGGCTCGGTTCGGCTGCCGTTGCGGCGTGCGCCCGGCTAAAGAGAACGGTTTTTCAGGCCGTGGGGGCGGCAGCAAAACCGGTTAGGCATTATCTGTTGTTTGCGGTTTGTTTGGTGTGGCGAACGAATGGCAACACACGGCATCAAATCCCTGTCAGCGGAATCAGCACCGGCACCAACACGGAGGTGAGTATGCCGTTGAAAATCAGACCGAGGCTGGCATAGGCAGCCAATTTGCGGCTGCGGTCGAGCGATGCGGCGATGCCCATTGCGTGCGAGGCTGCGCCCATCGACATCCCTTGCGAAGTGGGCAGTTTGATGGTGCTGCTGCTCATCAGCCTGAAGCCGGCCATCTGCCCCATCATGCCCGCCAGAATCACCGTGGCGGCGGTTATGGCGGGAATACCGCCGATGGCGCGGGTGATTTCGATGGCAATCGGGTTGGTAACCGATTTGGCCGCCAGCGACAACACCACTTCGCGCTCGGCACCCATCCATTTGGCGATATATACGCCGGTTACGATACCGGTTACGCTGCCCGCCGCCTGCGACACGATAATCGGCAGCCATTGGCTGCTGATTTTTTTCCAGTTGAGATAAAGCGGCACCGCCAGCGACACCACCGCCGGTTTCAGCCAGAAATCGATAAACGCGGCCGCTTCGCGATAGGTTTCATAATCGGTGCCGATGGTTTTCAGATAAACAATCACCGCCGCCGAGCTCAACACCACGGGGTTGCACAGAAAACTGCCCGTGCGTGTCCGCAACACATTGGCAATCCAATACACGGTAACGGTAACAAACAGCAAAACGGCCGGGTGTACGAGCATTTCCATCACCAAAACCTCCGCATCAGCTCATGCACTTTGCCGGTAACAAACATCACCAAAAACGTGCTCACCAGAGTGGCGGTGGCGATGGAAAGAAAATCGCGCCCCACCACATCGAGATAGCTCATCACCGCCACACACGGCGGTACCAGAAACAGCGACAGGTTGCCCATCAAAACGTCTACCATCTGCTGCAGCCAGGCAGTTTTCACCCAGCCCGCGTGCAGGGCGGCAAACAGAAAGCCCATGCCGATAATGCTGCCGGGCAGTTTGATGCCGGTGAAATGCACAGCCGCCTCTCCCACGGCCAAACAGCCGAAAATAACGCTCAATGCTTTAATCATGGTTAGGTTTCTCCTTTGTGTTGTATTTATTATTGCGCCGGCGGTTTCAGACGGCCTGAAGTACCTGCCCAAACTGCCGCCGTTGCAACGGCGCAGGTTGGCTGGCCGTTCTTTTCATTTCTGTTACCGCGCGGCTTTGCCTTGCCGTACTGCCGGCGGCTTGCCTTGCCCGAAAATGAAAGGGTTCATCATGGCAGTACATTTTTTTTAAATGATTAACCAATCGGAATCATACCGCTGCACAGGCCGTCTGAAAAGATGCGGAGCGGTTCTGGGCAGGCCGGCTTTGCCCGGCCGGAAACCGCTTTTTATGAAAATGGAGAACATCTCCACCGTGGCTGCTGTTTGTATGTTGCCGGGGTTGGAAAGTTGCAGGGGGAGTGCTGAAAACCAAACAGATTCAACGTGATGGTTTCAAAATAGCCGGGCCCGGCCATTCAGGCTGCCCAGAGTTCTGTAGCACTGCCGAAATCAATGCGGGGCGGCGGGCAATAATGTTCAGACGGCCTCGCAGGCCTGTATGGCTATCCATGTCGGCGGGGAGCGGCCGCTCAGACGGGGCGGCCGGTAAGGCTGCGCTGTGAGGATGGTAAAGCGGGCTGTCGTGTGTGTTGATTCGGGTTAATGCTTTTTCCGAATACTTTTTCAGACGGCCTTACTCACCCCAAGAAAAAAAGGGGGCAATAGATCAGGCCGTTTTTTGCTCAATAAAAAAGAAAAAACGGAAACCTTTCGGATTCCGTTTTTATCCCGCATCTTTTATTTTGGGGCGGCTCAGTCTTGGCGGTAGGGGTTTTCCACGCCCGCTACCAGCCGTTGCAGATATTCGCGCAGTTGTGTTTCACTGCAACCCATCAGCAGGGCATCTTCAAACGCATCTTGGGCGGCTTGGTAAAGCTCGGTCATGTTTTCTGCCATCACCTTGATTTTTTCGGTGCAGGAAACGATTTCACCGTTATCGCTATACCATTTCGGCATTTCGGGCATACTCATGATTATTGCGGCCTTAATTTAAAAAACGCGAAGGATCGTTTTTCTTGATGCGGCGGGCGGTGGCGTATTTGGTTTTCCAATATTTATTGTTGAGGCTGGCAATCTCGATGCGCTTGCCCGCCCTGGGCGCATGAATAAAACGGTCGTTGCCGATATACAGCCCCACATGCGAGATGCGGCTGCCGCCCATGGTGCGGAAAAACACCATATCGCCCGGCAGCAGACTGCTGCGGCTCACATATTCGCCTTCTCTGGCCTGGTCGGCCGAGGTGCGCGGCAGGCTGATCTGCATGCTGCGGCTGAAAATATGCTGCATAAAACCGCTGCAGTCGAAACCCGTGCGCGAAGAGGTGCCGCCGTAACGGTAGGCCACGCCGAGCAGCCCCATCGCACTGCCGATCAAATCATCGGCATCGCTGCGGCCTGCCGGCCTGCTGCGGCTGACGGAGGTGTCGGCCGGTACATATTGCGGCATCTGCAGGCGGATAAGGTTTTCCAAATCATCGGCTTGCACCGCACCCGGCATCATCAGGCAGAAAGCAGAGAGTGCCGCCGAAAATAATCGTTTGAAATGTGTCATAGAAGTATTCTGTTGTGTGCAAACCACCTGCGGGCAGCCTGCTGCAATCGGTTTTCAGACGGCCTGTGCCGCCCCGGTTGTGTTATTCTGTGTCCTGTCGCAGATTCGCAGCCGGCAATAAAGCCGCTATATTGTTGAAAACAGATTGAAATATAGCGGAATATGTGCGCCGCCCGGAAAGGCGGCAGAGCGGAAATTTGATCCGGTTGGTGCCGCAGCAGGCGGCAAGGATTGATTTTCACAGCAAAAAACCGTTCGTGCAAGGCATGAACCCTGAAAAATACTGCAAAAGCCATGATGATTCCCACCCTGCTGGCCATGCGCGATTTTCCGCGTATGCGCGAGATTATCGGCATTTTAACCAAATACGGCCTGGGCGGATTTGTGCAGCGCATCAAGCTCTCCTACCAAAACGCGGCCGATGCCGAAGCCGCGCCCGAAAGCCGCTATATGAGCACGCCGCGCCGCTTCCGCATGGCGTTTGAAGCACTCGGCCCCACGTTTGTGAAGCTCGGCCAGGTGCTTTCCACCCGCGTGGATATTTTCAGCTCTGAGTGGATAGAAGAGTTTGAACGGCTGCAAAGCAATGTGGCGCCGATACCGGGTGCCGATATCCGCGCTTTAATTTCCGCCCATCTCGGGCAGCCGGTGGAAAATGTGTTCAAATATATCGACCCCGAGCCCGCCGGCAGTGCTTCGATTGCGCAAGTGCACCGTGCCGAGCTGGTTGGCGGCCAAACCGTGGCGGTGAAAATCAAACGCCCCGACATCGAACCGACCATACAGGCCGACCTGCGCATTTTAACCCATCTGGCCAACCTGATTGAGTCGGAAATCCCCGAAGCCAGGCGCTACCGGCCGGTGCAGATGGTGCAGTATTTCGCCAAAAGCCTGGCCAAAGAAACCGATTTATCGGTGGAATTGCGCTATATGCAGCGGTTTGAAGCCACCTTTGCCGGCCACGGCTTTATCCGTATCCCCAAGGTTTACCAAGAATATTCCAACCGCCATATTCTCGTGCAGGAATACATCGGCGACACCCTGCTCAAAGACATGCCGTCTGAAAACCTTGATGCCGACACCCGTCGCACACTGGCTGCCCGCATCACCGACACCTTGTTTACCATGATTCTGAAACAGGGCTTCTTCCACGCCGACCCGCACCCGGGCAATATTTTTTTCAACAGCGAAGGCCGCATCACCCTGATTGATTTCGGCCTGGTCGGCCACCTCGGCAACACCCGCCGCCGCGAAATCGTCGAGCTGATTACCGCGCTTAGCCGCCGCGACCCATTCGGTATGCAGTATGTGCTGATTAACTGGGCGCAGGGCGATCTGCCCGATGAAAACCTGCTCGGTGCCGATGTGCTCGAAATGCTGCTCAACTACGAACACACCCCCATACGCGACCTGCGCATCAGCCAAGTGATTCACGACATCACCCAAATCATGCGCCGCCACAGCCTCACCCTGCCGGGCGATTTGGTGATGCTGTTCAAAACCCTGATTACCCTCGAAGGCGTGGTAAAACAGCTTGACGGCAGCATCGAGCTGCTGGAGCAGGCCAAGCCCATTGTGGCCGAAGTGTATGCCGGGCGCGCCTCGCCCGAACATATTCTGCGCAAAAGCAAAATGCACGCCCAAACCCTTGTGCAGGCGTTTGACGAACTGCCGCAAAACCTTTTTCGCCTGAGCCGCCGCCTGCAAAAAGGCCGGGTCGGCCTCAACATCGACTTCAAACATTTCGACCACTTCAGCCACCAACTCGACCGCGCCACCAACCGCCTGACCATGGGCATCGTAACCGCCGCCCTGATTATCGGCTCGTCTATCGTGATGAGCATAGAAACCGGCCCCAAATTCATCGGCTTGCTCGGCTATCTGCTTGCTTTTGCCAACGGCGTGTGGATTATCTGGTCGATTTGGCGTTCGGGAAAACATTGAATAGCGGCGATACCTGAAATCAAGGCATAACGCAGCCCGAGGCCGTCTGAAAAACTGCCGGGCAGAGTTTCAGACGGCCTTGCCATATTTGCGGTTTGGTTCGTATTGTGAGCGGTAGGGCCTGTGGCGCAAGCCACGCACGCGGTGGGTGGAAACTCAAACAACGCGTGCGCGCCGAGGGCGCACACCCTACATGCAGGCTGCGCTTGCTACAGATGCGAGTTACTCTGACTACTAACGCAATCTATTTTGAAAATATAGCTTTACCTAAAGATTTTTTTCTAATAGAATCTTATTAGAATCCATTTGGAGTATTTATGTCAAAAAAAGTTCAAGTATCCTTTTCCGACAAGCAAATTATTTTATTAGAACACTTTAAAGGCGAGTTGGGTGAGACGGACGCAGAAATTGTTCGAAGTATTGTAATTGCTTGGCTAGCTGAGAAAAGTTTTATTAGCACAATGATTAAACAAAAAATTTCTCAAGCTGAAGAGGAGTAAATCTCAATGTATAAAAATGCAAATATTTTTTATGGAAACAGCCTAAATTTTTATAAATCTTGGGATACTCCTATGGTAATTATTTCAGATGGCGCATACGGCGTTGAGGGGTTTGAAGGTGATACATCTAGTTATATTGATTTACCAGCATGGTATGAACCACACGTAGCTGCTTGGTCTCTGTATGCTACACCTCAAACAACATTGTGGTTCTGGAATACAGAGATAGGTTGGGCAACAGTTCATCCTATCTTGGAAAAATATGGTTGGAAATATGTAAATGCAAATATCTGGAATAAAGGAAAAGCTCATATCGCAGGAAACGTTAATACTAGCACGATTAGAAGATTTCCTGTTACATCTGAGATTTGTGTCCAATATGTAAGAGAAGTTAAAATAAATAATTTAACACTCCAACAATGGTTATATTCGGAATGGAAAAGAACAGGGCTAAGATTTAAAGAAGCAAATTTAGCATGTGGAGTAAAAGATGCTGCTACAAGGAAATATTTAGATCAAGGAAAATTATGGTATTTCCCACCAGCAGAAGCCTTTGGGAAATTGGTTGAATATGCAAATAAACATGGACACAATATAGGTAAACCATATTTCTCTATAGATGGAAAAAAGCCCATATCAAGTGAAGAATGGATAAAAATGAGGGCAATTTTTAATTGCCCTCATGGTTGGACCAATATATGGGATCGTCCATCATTGAGAGGTAAAGAAAGAATAAAATTACCTAATAAAAATACGAGAGCTGCACATTTAAATCAAAAACCACTTGATCTAATGAAGCTGATTATTGAGTCATCATCAAAAGAAAATAGTGTTATTTGGGAGCCATTTGGAGGATTGTTTTCAGCAAGCTTAGCCGCAGTTATGTTGAATAGAATAGCATTTTCTGCTGAAATTAATCATGATTATTTCACTCTAGGAATGCAACGATTTAATGAGCTCAGTGATTAAACATTATAATAATCTACTATTTTTTAATCCTTCAAGTATAGCTTGCTCATCGGCTTGAAATAGGCGGTACCATTCTCTAATTTTTCTACCATAAATATTTATGTTATAAACATCATTTATAAATTTGTTAATTTGAAAATGGTTAATCCTATCTAATTTTGCATAATTCGTATCCAGTCTATACTGATATGATTGCATGAGTATATTTACTAATCGCTGTCTATCTTGAATAGATGAGTTAAAGTCTCCAAAATTTTGAACCAAGCTTTCTGCTTCATTTTTTACACGGCTATCAGTTGATTGCCACTTATATCCAGACGTATTGCTTTGCTGTAAATTCCTTGTTCTCATGGATGTATCTAAGGGTTCAGTAATCAAGTAATCAGGAGGATTGAAATAATGCTTATCACGAGCCTGAGCAATGGATTGGGCAGATGTTACAAATACATCAATAACCTTAGGCTTTCCATAAATTAAAAATTCAGGTAGCCATGCTATGATTGCAACATTAGTTTGATTACCAAGAAATGCATTTTGACTATCTTTAAATCTTGCAGTCATTTCCGTGGCTAATGGGAACCATGCTTTAATTTCAAAACCTGGGCTAGGGAAAATATTAGAATTCAAAATAACATCGGGAAAATCAGGATCTTGTCTTTCCCAAACCCCGATGTTTTGAAAATGTTTTTGTTGATTCAAAAAATTACACGTTTCAACTTCTATGAAATTTGCAACCAAAGGAGAAAGCTTTGAATTAAACTTTACTAAATTTAAAGCGATATCAGAAGAAGGTGGCCTATTGATATCAATCACATCAAATATTTTATTTTTCATGCCATATAAAGACTGTGTAGCAAGTTGTAATATCGTTTGTGTGTCCACAATAAATCCTTTCAAGAACAAAAGTGTTTTAATACATCAATATATCTAAGTATAACCCTAATTATTTTCTATTATTCACTTCCCACTCCTTCACCAACCTCTTCACCGACACCGGATACGGTGTTTTCAATTCTTGCGCAAACAGCGACACGCGCAGCTCTTCTATCTGCCATTGAAACATTTTCAGGCCGTCTGAAAGCGGTTGGTTTTGTTTTTGCAGGGCATCGGCTTTTTCCTGCCGCATCTGTTCCAACGCTTGAATATCGGCTTCGCGCGCGGTATCGCGGGCGGGGTTGCCGCTGTATTTTTCCATGCGCAGGGTCATGGCTTTGAGATAAACGGGCAGGCGCGGCCATTGTTGCCACGGGGTGCGGGTGGCGAAGCCTGCGGCCAGCAGGGTGTGCATACGGCTGCGTAAAAGTGCGGCGAGCGGGTGTTTGCCGCTGCCGAGCTTGGCGTTGAGCTCGGCGTAGGCGGCGGCGGTGTCTTGCAGGTAGCGGCTCACGGCTTCTTTGACGGCGGGCAGGCGGCTGCGGGCGCGTTTGATTTGCTCTTTAAAGGCTTTTTCGCTGCGCGGCAGATCGTCGTCGCCGATAAAGGCGCGGTCGCAGACGGCGGCGGCGAGATCGTCGCGCAGGGTGTCGGCACTGATGTGTTTGAGCAGCATGGCGGCCTGGGTGAAGCCTGGAATGCCTTTGTTGAGGTCTTTCATATGTTCTTTGAGCTGGAGCTGCATCAGGGCAATCACGCCTTGGCGGTGGGCGGCTTGGGCAGCTTGGGTGGTGTCAAAGAGGCGCAGGGCGATGTTGCCGTTTTTTTCTTTTTGCAGGCCGAGATAGCCCGTGAGCTGCTGTTTGCCGCGGGCGAATTTGATGGATTCGGGCAGGGTGCCGATGTCCCAGTTGCTTACGTTGTCGCGCTCGAATTCTTGGGTGTTGTCGCGGAAGGTAACGGCGGCGGCTTGGCCTAACTCTTGTTGCAGCTCGGCCAGGTTGCGGCCTATGGCCAGCTCCTGCCCGCCGTCGTCGATGATGCGCAGGTTGAAATAGCAGTGTTCGGGCAGTTTGAAGGCTTGCCAGTCGTCGAGATTGATTTGTTCGAGCAGGCGCATGTCGCCGGCGGTTTTGGCGATAAAACGGGCAAGCTGGGGAATAACCGGCTCTTGGCGGTTGGGGTTGCTTTCTAAAAACTTGGTGATAAATTCGGGCACGGGTACGCAGATGCGGCGGACTTGTTTGGGCAGGGCTTTAATCAGCAGTGTTAATTTTTCGCGAAGCATACCGGGCACCAGCCATTCGAGCGCGGGGGCGGAGAGGCGGTTGAGCACGGTAAGCGGCACGGTGAGGGTTACGCCGTCGAGCGGGTGGTGCGGCTCGAAGCGGTAGGCCAGTTTGAATTTGCCGTCGGGTGTTTTATAAAACTTGGGGAATTGTTCTTCGGTGATGTGCGCGGCGGCGTGCTGCATCAGGTCTTCTTTGCTGAGAAACAGCAGGCGCGGGTTTTCCTGCCCGGCTTGTTTCAGCCAGCTTTGGAAGGTGCGGATGTCGGCAAGGGGTTTGGGGGTTTCAGACGGCCTTTGACTAGGCTGGTTTGAATTTGCCGTTTCTGTCTTTTCCGCCGCGTTTTGGGATGGTGGGTTGACACCAACCCTACGCGGGTTTTCAGACGGCATAGGCGTAGGTCGGGCATTTATGCCCGACGGGGTTTGTGCGCTTACGTTGGCTAGGTCGGGCATAAATGCCCGACCTACGGTTTCAGACGGCACATACATTTCAGGCAGCCTTTGGTTGTAAAAATCAAACAGTGCTTCTTCGTCCACCAACACATCCTGCCTGCGCGATTTGTGTTCCAGCTCGGCGATTTCGCGGATCAGCTTTTTATTGTGGACAAAAAAATCGGCTTTCAAATCGCATTCCTGCGCCACCAGCGCGCCGCGGATAAAGATTTCGCGCGCTTCTTCGGGTGCGACGCGGCCATAGGCAACCGGGCGGCGCGGCAAAACCGTTAAACCGTAGAGCGTTACCCGCTCGCCGGCCACCACTTCGCCGCGCTTTTGTTCCCAATGCGGTTCGAAATAGTGATATTTCACCAAATGCGGTGCTTCCTGCTCGATCCACTCGGGCTGAATCACGGCCGCATCGCGAGCATAAAGTTTTGTGGTTTCGGTGAGCTCCGCCGCCATCACCCACTTGGGTTTGGACTTGAACAGCGCAGAAGCCGGGAATAAATGAAAGCGTGAACCGCGCGCGCCGGTGTAGTCGCGGCCGTCCGGCGATTTCATGCCCACATTGGCAATCAGGCCGGTGAGCAGGGCGCGGTGGATTTGCTCGTAGCCCGCCTCTTTGGCCGCGCGGATATGGGCACGGTGTTGCTTTTTATCCAGTTGCTTTTGCTTGAGTTTGGCCGATAAATCTTGGTCGCACATATTTTCAGACGGCCTTAACTGTGCTTGCATGCCAGGCCGTCTGAATGCCTGCTCTTTGGTGGTCAAGCCCATTTCAATAGCGGTTTCGGCCAATTGGCGGTGCAGCTCTCGCCACTCGCGCATCCGCAGGTGCGACAGAAAATATTGGCGGCACCACTGCACCAACTGTTTGTTTGACAAGCCTTTATCACGCTCGCGCTGAAACGAATCCCAAATATTCAGATAGGCCAGAAAGTCGGACTGCTTGTCGGTAAACCGCTCGTGCGCCTTGGCAGCCGCTTCGCGCGCCTCAAGCGGCCGCTCGCGCGGGTCTTGAATGGAAAGGGCAGACGCAATCACCAAGATTTCCGCCATACAGTCGTGCTTTTTCGCCGCCAACAAAATGCGGGCGATTTTCGGATCGATGGGCAGCCGCGCCATTTGCTCGCCGAGGCGGGTCAGGCGGTAGCGGGGTTTGGCGGGGGTTTTCAGGCCGTCTGAAAAGGGTTCAGACTGCATATTTGTATTGCTTTTCATGTTTTGCATAATTCGTAGGTCGGGCATTGATGCCCGACGAAACCCAAAATAAACGACAAAACTGTCGGGCATCAATGCCCGACCTACTCGTAATCAAAATCTTGGCTGACGCCGCCCCAATCTTCGGGATAAACGCCTTGTTGCACATATTTGTGAAAAGTGGAAAACGGCCAATCTTTTGCCGCCTGCACATAACCGTGTTTCACCGGGTTGAAATGAATGTAATCCATATAATTTGCAAAATCTTCATCATTTCGTATGCAATGCTCCCAGAAGCGCTGTTGCCAAATGCTGCTTTGGCGTTTTTTGACTTCGTTTGCGCTTTTCGCCAGATTATCGTAATCCTTGCAATGATGGCTGACATAACGTTTGATTTGGTTCCAGCGCGTTGAAAAATCGGCATCGTTTTCAGGCATTTGCCAAATGGTGTGCAGGTGGTCGGGCAAAATAACCAAGGCTTCGGTTTTAAACGGGTATTTTTGCCGCACCATTTTCAACGCCGTTTTTAAAACCGGCATCACGTCGGGATGAGTCAATATCGGGCGGCGTTGGTAAGTGACCACCGTGAAAAAATAGAGCGATCCTTGTCGGTAAAATCGGCGGTATTGCATTGTGGTTTTCCCGTTATTTATTTTGATTTTATATTTGAATTATTTTGTAGGTCGGGCATTGATGCCCGACATGGTTGTGTTATTTAACTTTTTCAGACATAAATGCCCAATCTATGAACTATTTTTTTTACCATCTTCATCTTCCCAGTATGGCAATATTTCTTCACGCAGATATAAAGAATGCTGCAAAATAGTAAAATACCAAAACGATATGATGAGAAATAAGAAATAGATAATTCCCCCTAAAAAATAATTGCTTTCTGCGACTGTATTTAACTTTATAATAATATCTACCAATATGGATTTTCCTGATTTTCCAAAACAGCCCAATATTGAAAAAATTAAAATTCCCCATGCCGACAAAAATACAAAGCTGATTTTTTATAGCCAGTTACTTTTTCCTGATAAGCACTCCACAGCACAGAGTTGTCTTCTTTTACTGCTTTTGTTCTTAAACGATGCAATGATTTCTTATAATCAAAATTTTCATCTTCAAGCATATAAATATTAAATTTCGACAAAACAGTCAAAATAACAGAAAAATAAATTCCTTGAATAATGGGAACAATAGCAGCAAAAATAAAAGAAAAAAGAATAATGGCTTCAACAATACTGTACCAACTAATATTTTTCTGTCTATTCAACAGCATTTCAAGAGAGAATCCCAATTTCAAATTTAAATACATATCGAAAAATGAAATTATCAGTAATGAGGCTAAAAGCCATTCGAGTTCCATGATTCTTTGCAATAATCCATTGCTAACTTTTTCTAAAATATCAGTCACTTAATTTTCCTTTGATATTCAAATTCTCACTGCGTTGTCCTGAGATGATTCTCTCTTGTAAGTCGGGCATAAATGCCCGACCTACGCGTTTTCAGACAGGCATTTTCAAACAGCCTCCTCCACCGCCCCCAATTCCAACAACACCTGAAACCCGTCATTGATATACCGCCGGTCGGGCGCTTCGAGAAACGGGAATGCCGCCACATCGCCCAGGTTCAGCGCGGCCATGCGCAGAATCACCGCCGCCAGATTGCTGCGGATGATTTCGGGGTCGGTGAAGGCGGGGCGTTGTTCAAAATCTTCTTCCGAATACAAACGGATACACACGCCGGCGGAGGTGCGGCCGCAGCGGCCGGAACGCTGGCGGGCGGCGGCTTGTGAGATTTTTTCCACATGAAGCTGCTCGACTTTGGCGCGGGCGGAATAGCGTTTTACCCGCGCCAGGCCGGTGTCGATAACGTATTTGATACCGGGCACGGTGAGCGAGGTTTCGGCTACGTTGGTGGCTAACACGATGCGGCGTTTGGTGCCGCCGGGGTGGAAGATTTTGTGCTGTTCGGCGTTTGACAAACGGGCAAACAGCGGCAGGATTTCATCGTGGCGGCGCAGCGGCGATTTGCGCAGGGCTTCGGCGGCTTCGCGGATTTCGCGCTCGCCGGGCAGAAACACGAGAATATCGCCGCTGCCCAGCCGTGCCAGCTCATCGGCGGCATCAACAATGGCATCGGCGATTTCGATTTCTGCATCGTCTTCATCTGCCGCGTGCAGCGGGCGGTAGAGAATTTCAACAGGATAGGTGCGCCCGCTCACTTCGAGCACGGGGGCGTTGTTGAAGTGCTTGGAAAAACGTTCGGCATCGATGGTGGCCGAGGTGATGATCACTTTTAAATCGGGGCGGCGCGGCAGCAGTTGTTTCAGGTAGCCCAGCAGAAAGTCGATGTTGAGGCTGCGCTCGTGTGCTTCATCGATGATAATGGTGTCGTAGGCAGTGAGGTAGCGGTCGGTTTGTGTTTCGGCCAGCAGAATGCCATCGGTCATCAATTTTATATAGGCATCGCGCGAGGTGTTGTCGTTGAAGCGCACTGTGTAGCCGACTGCTTCACCGATGTTGCTGCCCAATTCTTCGGCAATCCGCTCGGCAACGGAGCGCGCGGCCAGCCGGCGCGGCTGGGTGTGGCCGATTAGGCCTGCGGTGCCGCGCCCCAGTTCCAAGCAGATTTTCGGCAGTTGGGTGGTTTTGCCCGAGCCGGTTTCGCCGCAGACAATGGTTACTTGGTGGCCGGCGATGGCGGCTTTGATGTCGCTCAAACGCTCGTGCACCGGCAGCGTGCCATCGTATTGCGGGCGGGGCAGCGCGGCTTGGCGTTTCAAATAGGCTTCGTGTGATTTTCGGTATTTTTGCTGTACTGCTTCCAGGCCGCCGGATTTTTTCGGATTTTTGAAGGCGGTTTGCAGAAAATGGCGGTCGCGGGCGAGGGTTTGGGATAAATCGGGCTGCATGGGAAGGGATGGAAAATTCTGCTGAAACGAAGGCTGCAGATTATAGCAGAAGGCCGTCTGAAAAGTTTTTCAGACGGCCGGAAGGCTTGGAGCTGCGAAAGCGGAACCTTTACCAGATTTTGCTCCGGGCAGCCTGCAAACCCGATGAGATTTCGGCACGCAGGCGGCGGCCGAAGAGTTTGCCGAAGCTGTCTTCGGGGGTGTAGTCGATGATTTTTGGGGCGTTCACCACATCGCGCGCCACGCTGTAAATGCTGCCGTAGTCGTCAATCAGGCCTGCTTTTTTGGCTTCGTTGCCCGTGTAGATGCGGCCGCTGAAAATATCGGGGTGTTCTTTTTCTTTCAGACGGCTGCTGCGCCCCTGCTTCACGGCTTTGATAAATTCGCTGTGGATGTCGGCCAGCATTTCTTCCCAAATGCGGGTTTGTTCGGGTGTTTCGGGGGAGAACGGGTCGCCCATGCCTTTATTGCTGCCTGCCGTTTTCAAGCGGCGTTTCACACCGATATTGTGCATCAGCCCGGTGAGGTCGAAGCCGCCGCCGATAACGCCGATGCTGCCGACAATGCTGGAAGGGTCGGCATAGATTTTATCGGCGGCGGCGGCGATGTAGTAGCAGCCGGAGGCGCAAACGTCTTCGGCAACCACATAAAGCGGAATATTGCGGTTTTTATATTCGTTTTTCAGACGGCGTATTTCGTTAAAGGCAGTGTTCGACACCACGGGCGAGCCGCCGGGGCTGTTGGCGCGGATGATGATGCCTTTGACTTTGTGGTTTTTGTAGGCGGCTTCGAGGCTCTCGCGCAGCATGGCGGTTTTATCTTCGTATTCATCGCCGATGGTGCCCGTGAGGGAAACTACCGCAGTATGCTCTTCGGAAATATTGACCAATGAACTGCCGGGGCCGCTTTGGCTGCTGCTGAGCGAGTTGGCTGCCACGGCCAAAAACACCAACACCCATAAGGCGCGCCAAAGGTTGCGCCAGAAGCGGGCGCGGCGTTGTTCTTTATAGGCTTCGAGCAAAACATCGCGCAGGGTGTTGCGCTCCCAGCTTTCGCCTGCGGGCAGGTTGGCGGGCGGTGTGTCGTTGCTGCTGCGGATACGGTATTGCATAAAACGGGCTTTCTGAGTCATGAAATGCCGTTTATTTTAGGCCAATCGGAGCCGTCTGAAAACCAAGCGGAAAAATCGGGTTTTCAGACGGCCGGTGGTTTTTGCAGCGGACTAATTGCAGAACTTGCCGATATCGGCATCGTAACGCTTGATAAATTCATCGCGGTTGGCCACGCGGGCGGTTTCGGCAAACTGGCGGTTGAGGCGCGCGGTTTTGCAGTTGTCTTCTTTTTGCAGGCGGTTTTGTTCTTCGATTTTTTTGTTTTGCTCTTCGATTTTTTTATTTTCACGGCTGACGGCATCGTTGAGCTGTTTTTGTTGGTCGGCCAGCGAGCCTTCGCCTGCGCTTTCTGCGGTTTGGGCGGCAGGCGGCGGGGTAACGGTGCGGGTGCGCACGTTGATGGTTGATGCGTTGGAAATTTTCAGGTTGTGCGGCACATCTGAATAACTGGTGCTGCCGTTTTTGCCTTTCCAGGTGTAAATCTGGGCAGCGGCAAATTGCGCAGGCAGCAGGCAGAGAAGAGCGGCAGTATAGACGGTGCGGGTAATGTGCATGGTTTTTTCTTTCTTGGCTGTGTTGGGAGATAGGTTTTCAGACGGCCTTATTGTACTGTTAAATCAAGTAAGTGTCATAATAAGTGCGTTATTCGGCGATATAAAGGGGGTTATTGTTTGCATGGTTACAACGCTTGTGCTGAATGTGCGGCGGTGTAATTTTATTAAATTTTAGACGGTCGGGGGCGGCAGGCGGCTGTTAAGCGGGCGGCGGATTTGGTACAATGCCGTGCATCTTGCACAAACTGAAAGCCCGAGCATTATGCGTATCGTTGAAAAAGCCTATACTTTTGATGACGTTTTGCTGGTTCCCGCACATTCCCGAGTGCTGCCGCGCGACGTTAAACTCCAAACCCCGCTCACACGCGGAATCATGCTCAACACCCCCTTGCTCTCTGCTGCGATGGACACGGTAACCGAAGCCCGTTTGGCCATTTCGATGGCGCAGGAGGGCGGTATCGGCATCATCCACAAAAACATGACCCCCGAGCGGCAGGCAAATGCCGTGGCGAAAGTGAAGCGCCACGAAAGCGGCATCGTGAAGGACCCGGTAACCATCAAGCCTGAAATGTTAATCCGCGATTTGGTGGAAATGCTCTCGAAACGCAAGCGCAAAATGTCGGGCCTGCCGGTGATGGAAAACGGCAAAGTGGTCGGCTTGGTTACCAACCGCGACCTGCGTTTTGAAAAACGCCTCGACCAGCCCGTTTCGGCAATTATGACCCCGCGCGAACGCCTGGTTACCGTGCCGGAAGGCACGTCTATCGAAGATGCGCGCGATGTGATGCACGAGCATAAAGTGGAACGCGTGTTGGTGGTGGACGGTGATTGGGAGCTGAAAGGCCTGATTACCGTGAAAGATATTCTCAAAACCACCGAGTTTCCCAATGCCAACAAAGATTCAGACGGCCGCCTGCGCGTGGGCGCGGCGGTGGGCGTGGGTGCGGATACCGATGAGCGTGTGAAGGCGCTGGTTGAAGCGGGCGTGGACGTGATTGTGGTCGATACCGCCCACGGCCACAGCCAGGGAGTGCTCGAGCGCGTGAAGTGGGTGAAACAAAATTACCCGCAGGTTCAGGTGGTCGGCGGCAACATTGCCACGGCTCAGGCGGCGCGCGATTTGGCGGCTGCAGGCGCAGATGCGGTAAAAGTGGGCATCGGCCCCGGCTCCATCTGCACCACCCGCATCGTGGCCGGTGTGGGCGTGCCGCAGCTGACTGCCATCCACAATGTGGCAGAAGCCCTGAAAGGCACGGGCGTGCCGCTGATTGCAGACGGCGGCATCCGCTTTTCCGGCGATGTGGCCAAAGCGCTGGCCGCCGGTGCGCACTGCGTGATGTTGGGCGGTATGTTTGCCGGCACTGAAGAAGCGCCGGGCGAAATCGAGCTTTATCAGGGGCGTTCGTATAAATCCTACCGGGGCATGGGTTCGTTGGGCGCGATGAGCCAGGGCTCGAGCGACCGCTATTTCCAAGATAAGGAAGACAGTGCCGACAAATATGTGCCCGAAGGCATCGAAGGCCGCGTGCCTTATAAAGGCCCGATTGTGCAGATTATCCACCAGCTGGTAGGCGGGCTGCGTTCGAGCATGGGCTATTTGGGCTGCAAAACCATTGCCGAAATGCACGAAAAAGCCGAGTTTGTGGAAATCACCGCCGCCGGCATGAGCGAGTCGCACGTTCACGATGTGCAGATTACCAAAGAAGCACCGAACTACTACCGTTGATGTTTCAGGCCGTCTGAACACTTTTTCAGACGGCCTGTTTCCGAAGCCGAATTGATGTCAAGCAAGTTTCACGGTATTTGCCGCCTGAAAAACTGTATCCTGAAATACAAGTCGGTATAATCCGAAAAATATAATTTTTCGAGCCGTATTCGCCGAGAGAAAACAACAATAAAAAGCAGCAATGTGTAAAAGGTGGGAGAGTAATTGTGCCCGAATATTCTACAGAATCCGCATTCCGGCTGCCGGCGATAATGTATAGGGATAAGGCCGGTTATTTTATTGCCGGTATATTTATAAAAATGGAGATGGGGCTGTAAGGTCTGCTTGATTTACGGCGTCTAACGGTAGGAAAGCCAAATCGTATCAATCGGACATGATTGCCCGGTATTTCAGGAGACCAAAGATGAAAAATACCAATTTCCCCGCAAAACCGTCAGATGTGCAAAAGCGGCAGCTTCTCAAGGCAGCAGGAGCCATAGGGCTTGCAGGATTTGTTCCTGCCGCAGCCGCAGCCGGGCTGAAGAGTAAAAGCAGTCCTTCCCGTAAAATGCAGGTTGTCAGCAGTGGTATACAAAACGGTAAATTTTTAAACAAATACGGCAAACGCGGTTCGCAGTTCACGGTAAACGGTATGCCTTCTTATTCGATACCGTTCGAAATTAAAAATGCACCAAAACAGACCAAATCCTTTGCTGTTGTTTTTGAAGACAAAGATGCTGCACAAGTTGCAGGGTTTGTGTGGACGCACTGGTTGATTGCAGATTTGCAGCGGACATCGGTTTTGGAAAACGAAAGCATTTCGGCAAAAGATTTTACCCAAGGGGCAAACAGTTGGGCCAGTAAAATCAACAAATTCTCTATTGCTGAGGCCTCGGCCTACGGCGGTATGGCGCCGCCCGATAAGCCGCACCGCTACGAGCTTTACGTTTATGCTCTGGATACCAAATTGAATTTGAAGCCCGGCTTTCGTTATAATGAACTTCATTTCGCCATGCAGGGTCATATTCTTGAAACGGCTTATCTGGTCGGCATTTATGATTCATAACACCATAGCTTAATAGCCTAAAAACAGGCAGTCTTTTTAATACACGATCCGATTATTCAGGAGAACTTTCCCATGAGTGCAATTGTTGATATTTTCGCCCGCGAAATTCTCGATTCACGCGGCAACCCCACCGTTGAATGCGATGTGCTGCTCGAAAGCGGTGTGATGGGTCGTGCCGCCGTGCCCAGCGGCGCATCGACCGGCCAAAAAGAGGCTCTTGAGCTGCGTGACGGCGATAAAAGCCGCTATCTGGGCAAAGGCGTATTGCAGGCCGTGGAACACGTTAATAACGAAATCGCCCAAGCCCTAATCGGGCTGGATGCATCCGAACAAAGCTATATCGACCAGGTGATGATTGAGCTGGACGGCACCGACAACAAAGGCCGCCTGGGCGCCAATGCCACGCTGGCCGTGTCGATGGCCGTTGCCCGTGCTGCCGCCGAAGATGCCGGCCTGCCGCTTTACCGCTATTTGGGCGGTGCGGGCCCGATGGCGATGCCCGTGCCGATGATGAACGTGATCAACGGCGGCGCACACGCCAACAACAGCCTCGATATTCAAGAATTTATGATTATGCCCGTGGGTGCGAAAAGCTTCCGCGAAGCCCTGCGCTGCGGTGCCGAAATTTTCCATGCGCTGAAAAAACTGTGTGACAGCAAAGGCTTTCCCACCACCGTGGGCGATGAAGGCGGTTTTGCACCCAACTTGGGCAGCCATGAAGAAGCCCTGCAGCTGATGCAGGAGGCCGTGTATGCCGCAGGCTATACGCCCGGCGAAGATGTGGTGTTTGCCTTAGACTGCGCCTCCAGCGAATTCTATAAAGACGGCAAATACCACCTGAGCGCCGAAGGTTTGGCCTTGAGCAGCGAAGAGTTTGCCGACTACCTTGCCAAACTGGCCGATGTCTACCCCATTATTTCCATTGAAGACGGCATGGACGAAAACGACTGGGCGGGCTGGAAACACCTCACCGAAAAACTCGGCAAACGTGTGCAGCTCGTGGGCGATGATCTTTTCGTAACCAACCCCAAAATACTGGCTGAGGGCATCGAACAGGGCATCGCCAATGCGCTGTTGGTGAAAGTGAACCAGATCGGCACTCTGAGCGAAACCCTCAAGGCCGTTGATTTGGCCAAACGCAACCGCTACGCCAGCGTGATGAGCCACCGCTCGGGCGAAACCGAAGATTCCACCATCGCCGATTTGGCCGTGGCCACCAACTGTATGCAGATTAAAACCGGCTCTTTGAGCCGCTCCGACCGCATGGCCAAATACAACCAGCTGCTGCGTATCGAAGAAGAGCTGGCCGAAGCCGCCTATTACCCCGGCCGTGCCGCGTTTTACCAACTGAGCAAATAAGGCCTAATGCATGAAGTGGGTAACACTGGTTTTAATCGCCGCGATCACATGGTTCCAATACAGCCTGTGGATTTCCAAAGGCGGCTGGCGCGATATGTGGCGCTTGCAGGATGAAGTGGCCGGCCAGGAAGAGAAAAACCGGGCGCTCACTTTGCGCAACAACGCCTTGCAGGCCGAGGTGGACGATCTCGCCCAAGGGCAGGACGCCATTGCCGAAATCGCCCGCGTAGATTTGGGCTATATCCAAAACGGAGAAACATACTACCGTTTGGTGTACCGCCGCTGACCGGCTCGGGCTAAGGCCGTCTGAAAGATTCATTTTTCAGACGGCCTTTGTTTTGGCGCAAGCCGTGCAGCCATTGCGTTAAAGTTTTAACCGCCGGGACACCGGCACGGCAAAGCAGGCCGCCGCCGTTATGGCTTCAACCCCGGCCTGTTCTGCAGCCGATCAATCCGCCCAATCCAACTTCGTTTTCCAACACGGGGCGGCAGGGTATGACCGCGAAACGCAGCAATACAAAACCCGCTTGTTTCCACCATCGTGTTTTCAGCGCAACCGCCGCAACCATGCCTGTTTCGGGCATCTGTTTTCCTTGTTCGGAAGGGCAGGCGTCAGCGTGGAACCCGGGGATGGCGGAGCAGGCGGGGAAATATTCTCGGACGATGCGGGGTGTATGGCCCAAAGGTGCAGGCCGTCTGAAAGCAATTCAATCTTTCAGACGGCCTGTATGGTAAGCGCGGCTTTCGATATGCCGGAGAGGCTATCTGCGCGCCAAAACGGCTTTGCCCAAATAAGCCCTCACGCCGTTGGCGATGGCTTGGGCGCTTTTTTGGCGGAATGAAGGGCTGGCCAGCAGGCTCTCTTCGGTGGGGTTGGAAATAAAGGCGGTTTCCACCAAAATCGAAGGAATATCGGGCGCGCGCAAAACGGCGAAGTTGGCCTGGTCCACATGGCCTTTGTGCAGCTTGTTGAGTTTGCCCAATTCGCCCAATACGTTGCGGCCGAGCACCATGCTGTCTTTGATGGTGGCAGTTTGGGTCATATCGAGCAGGGCGCTGTCTACCTGACGGTTGCCCACTCTCTGCACGCCGCCGATTAAGTCGGCGCTGTTTTGGGTTTGGGCGAGAAAGCGGGCTGCCGCGCTGGTGGCGCCTTTGGTGCTGAGGGCGTAAACGCCGGTGCCGCGCGCGCTGGGGTTGGTGAACGCATCGGCATGAATGGATACGAACACATCGGCTTTGAGCTGGCGGGCTTTGGCCACGCGCACACCCAGCGGGATAAAGATGTCTTCGTTGCGGGTCATGTAGGTGCGGTAGCCCATGGCATCGAGGCGTTTTTTGGTTTCGCGGGCGATGGAGAGCACCACGTCTTTTTCGCGCAGGCCGCTGCTGCCGATGGCGCCGGGGTCTTCGCCGCCGTGGCCGGGATCGAGCACGATAACGGGGCGGCGGTCGTGGCGGTGCGGGGCGGCGG
>NZ_JADGLG010000044.1:0-21526 GCF_015235335.1 Neisseria sp. 19428wB4_WF04 | reverse complement strand
GTATTGGGCTGAATACCTAAGATATCGGCAGCAGAACGTGCGGTTACTTCCAATACAAAATATTCAAGCAGTTTTCTTTGCAGACTCTTCTTTAACTTACAGTGGGTTATCTTCATTTTGGCAGCCTGTCATGACTGCTAATCTACGTCAGCCCCTATTTTAAAGCAGGCGATGGTGAATCCGCTTTATGCCCGCTACAGGGCGGCAGGCCTCAGGCAGTACAAACCGTATGGCACCGATTCTGCCACCGCTTCAGCCGGCAAAGCGTTCTCTTTGGGCTGGGGCGCAGCAACGCCGTAACAAAAATGAAAGGGCTTACGCCAAGCTGATTCTGCCGAGACTTCAGGCCGTCTGAAAATATTTTGCTTTCCGACCCGATAAAACAAGGGGCATTCCTTTATTGAAAGAGATGCCCCTTGTTTTATGCGCTGAAACTATTTCCGTTCCACCTGCGCCACATCGCGCACAGCGCCGGTGTCGGCGGAAGTGGTCATCGCGGCATAGGCGCGCAGGGCGGCAGAAACGCAGCGGTCGCGGTTTTGGGGTTGCCATGCTTTCGCGCCGCGCGTTTCCATTTCGGTGCGGCGGCCGGCCAGTTCTTCATCGGATACGGCCAGGCGGATGCTGCGGTTGGGGATGTCGATTTCGATGGTGTCGCCCTCTTTCACCAAGCCGATGGCACCGCCTTCGGCCGCTTCGGGGGAAACATGGCCGATACTCAGGCCGGAGGTGCCGCCTGAAAAACGGCCGTCTGTCAGCAGGGCGCAGGCTTTGCCCAAGCCTTTCGATTTCAGGTAGCTTGTGGGATAGAGCATTTCCTGCATACCGGGGCCGCCTTTGGGGCCTTCGTAGCGGATAACCACGATGTCGCCGGCTGCGATTTGGTTGTTTAGAATGCCGGCCACGGCAGCGTCTTGGCTTTCAAACACGCGGGCGCGGCCGGTGAATTTTAAGATGCTGTCGTCCACGCCGGCGGTTTTTACCACGCAGCCGCGCTCGGCGATGTTGCCGAACAGCACGGCCAAGCCGCCGTCTTGCGAATAGGCGTGCTCTTTGCTGCGGATACAGCCGTTTTCGCGGTCTAAATCCAGGCTCGGCCACTGGCGGTTTTGCGAAAATGCCTCGGTGGTACGCACGCCGCCGGGTGCAGCTTTGTAACGCGCGTGCGCCGCTTCGTTGGCGGGATTCATCACGTCCCACTGCGCCAGCGCGTGTTTCAGCGTGGGCGCGTGCACGGTGGAAACTTCGGTGTTCAGACGGCCTGCGCGGTTAAGTTCGGCCAAAATGCCCATCACGCCGCCGGCGCGGTGCACGTCTTCCATATGGTATTTCTGGGTGGCGGGGGCAACTTTGCACAAACACGGCACTTGTCGGCTGATGCGGTCGATATCGGCCATTTTAAAATCCACTCCGGCTTCGTTGGCGGCGGCCAGCAAGTGCAGCACGGTGTTGGTGGAGCCGCCCATTGCCACATCGAGGCTCATGGCGTTTTCAAAGGCGGCTTTGGTGGCGATGCTGCGCGGCAGCACGCTCGCATCGTCTTGTTCGTAATAGCGTTGGGTAATTTCCACAATCAGACGGCCTGCTTCGAGAAACAGTGCTTTGCGGCCGGCATGGGTAGCCAGCAGCGAGCCGTTGCCGGGCAGCGACAGCCCCAACGCTTCGGTGAGGCAGTTCATCGAGTTGGCGGTAAACATGCCCGAACACGATCCGCAGGTGGGGCAGGCGGAGCGTTCTACCGCGGCAACGGCGGCATCGCTTACGTTATCATCGGCGGCATCGACCATCGCATCGACCAAATCGAGCTTGCGCCCGTCAACGATATCGGCCACGCCGATCACTTTGCCCGCTTCCATCGGCCCGCCCGAAACAAACACGGTGGGGATGTTCAGGCGCATAGCGGCCATCAGCATGCCGGGGGTGATTTTGTCGCAGTTGGAAATGCACACCAGCGCATCGGCACAGTGGGCATTCACCATATATTCCACGCTGTCGGCAATCAAATCGCGGCTGGGCAGACTATAGAGCATACCGCCATGCCCCATAGCAATCCCATCGTCCACCGCAATGGTGTTGAATTCTTTGGCCAAGCCGCCCGCTTTTTCGATTTCGCGGGCCACCATCTGACCCATATTGTGCAAATGCACATGGCCGGGCACGAATTGGGTGAACGAGTTGGCGATGGCGATAATCGGCTTGCCGAAATCTTCATCGGCCACACCGGTGGCGCGCCACAATGCGCGGGCGCCGGCCATATTGCGGCCGTGGGTGGAGGTTTTGGAGCGGTAGGCTGGCATGGTGGTTGTCCTTTTTTGAATCGGTTGCAGGCCGTCTGAAAGATTGCAGCAGCTTGAATATCGGTTTTGCGGTTGTAAACACGTTGCAGAAACCGTTTTCAGACGGCCTTAAATAAAATACGTTTGATCATGGTTTTAAGGCTTACAGGCGCACTTCGATGCCGGCGGCGCGCATGGCCAGTTTGGCTTCGTGTATGCCCACTTCGCCAAAGTGGAAAATACTGGCCGCCAACACCGCATCGGCTTTACCCTCTTTCACGCCTTCTATGAGATGCCGCACATTGCCCACGCCGCCGGAAGCAATCACGGGAATATCCACTGCTTCGCTCACTGCGCGGGTGAGCGGCAGATTGAAGCCGGCCTTGGTGCCGTCCCTGTCCATACTGGTGAGCAGGATTTCGCCTGCGCCGCGCGCCTGCATGTTTTGCGCCCACTGCACCGCATCGATGCCGGTGGGTTTGCGGCCGCCGTGGGTGAATACCTCCCAACGGGTGTTTTCAGGATTGACGGCTTTGGCATCTATCGCCACCACAATCGCCTGCGATCCGAAAAAACCGGCCGCCTCGTTCACCAGCTCTGGGTGGGTAACGGCGGCGGTGTTGATGCCGGCTTTATCGGCACCGGCATTGAGCAGACGGCGCACATCGGCCACACTGCGCACGCCGCCGCCTACAGTCAGCGGGATAAACACCTGCGAGGCCACTTCTTCGATAACGTGCAAAATGGTGTCGCGGTTGTCGCTGCTGGCGGTAATGTCGAGAAAGGTTAATTCGTCTGCACCTTCATCGTTATAGCGTTTGGCCACATCAACGGGGTTGCCTGCATCGCGCAGGCCGACAAAATTCACGCCTTTGACCACGCGGCCGTTATCGACGTCCAAACAGGGGATGATGCGTTTTGCTAATGCCATGTTGTGTTTCCCGAAACAGGCCGTCTGAAAAAAACGGCACGGGTGTTTTCAGACGGCCTTGGTTGGTATGAAGCCCCGCAGCCGGGTTGTGCGTTTCCGGCAAAATATTTGAAAGCGGGCTGTGGTTGCGGGCGTTTGACAGATGTTTAACGGCCGCCGAGCAAATCGTGATACACCCAATGTTTTTTCGCCATCACCTCGCCGGTAAACGATGCCAGTGCTTTCTGCCGGCCTGCTGCGGCAAACCCCTCCACACGCGAGGGCGGCACCATAATATCTATCACCGGGTAGATTTCGGCAAGCGGTTGGAAAGGCAGGATTTTCACCATTTCGGCCAGGCCTGTATCGCGTATTTTCTGCTGCACGCTGCTGATTTGGCTTTCTGCCGAAAAGCCGACAAAAACAACCTCGATTTTTTCTTTCACTTCAAAATCATCTTGCCGGGCAGTTGGGGCGTGTTTTGCTCAAACGGTTTTTCAGGCCATAAAGCCCGACACCCAATGGGGCAGGTGCTCGAAAAGCTGGTAATAGCCGATTGCGCCCACGGCGGCCAGCACCATCGTGCTCATAAAGCTGCCGGCAACACGGTTGACGACGGCGAACAGCAAGGCGGCATAAGCCCATAAAATACCCATCACCGCACACCATTGCGCATCAATCTGCGGCATGGCGAAATTCATGCCCATGCTGATCAAAACGCTGATAATGGTGAATGCCAGCCCTTCGCTGACGGCGTGAATGTCGCGGCTTGAAGACCACAGCGTCCAAAAGCCCAAAACAAATGCTTGAAACATGGTTTTGCCCCTTTTTTTAAAATAAAAAACAACTTAACTGATTGAAATATTTTTACGTTTCCCGCCTGGTCGGGATGGCCGTTTCAGACGGCCTTTGCTTGTTGAAGCTGATAAAGTTTATTAGCCTGCCAACGAATCGGCCAGTTTCTGCGCTTCGGCAAAATCAATGCTGCCCTCGTAAATCGCCCGGCCGGTGATTGCGCCGGCCACGCCGCTTTTTTCTACGGCACACAGGGCGCGGATATCGTTCAAATCGGTCAGCCCGCCCGATGCAATCACGGGAATGCGCACAGCCTCGGCCAATTTGACGGTGGCTTCGATGTTTACGCCGCTCATCATGCCGTCGCGGCCTATGTCGGTGTAGATAATGCTGTTTACCCCATCGTCTTCAAAGCGTTTGCCCAAATCGGCCACATGATGCGGGGTAACGGTTGCCCAGCCGTTGATTGCGGCCATACCGTCTTTTGCGTCCAGCCCCACAATGATGCGGCCTGCAAATTCTCTGCAGGCTTGGCGCACAAATTCGGGATTATTCACGGCCGCAGTGCCGATAATCACATCGGACAGCCCCAAATCGAGATATTTCTCGATGGTGTGCAAATCACGGATGCCGCCTCCAAGCTGCACGGGAATCTCTTTGGCCACCTGCTGCAAAATGCTGCCGACAGCTTCGAGATTTTGCGGTTTGCCGGCAAACGCACCGTCCAAATCCACCAAATGCAGACGGCGCGCACCTTGTTTGAACCAATGCAGCGCGGTTTCGGCGGGGTTGTCGGAAAACACGGTGGCCTGGTCCATCAGCCCCTGCTTCAGGCGCACACAGCGGCCTTCTTTCAAATCGATTGCGGGAATCAGCAGCATTTTATTTCCTCGTGTTTTCAGGCTTTTCAGACGGCCTTAAGGCCGTCTGAAAAGCCTGTATTCTACACAATTTCAAACGTTCCAGCGGAGAAAGTTGCGCAGCAGCAGCAGTCCGCCTTCGTGGCTTTTTTCGGTGTGGAACTGGGTGGCAAACACATTATCCCTGCCCGCAACGCAGGCAAATTCATCGGGATATTCGCTGGTGCCGAGCACAATATCTTTATCGGCCGGCACAAAATAATAGCTGTGCACAAAATAAAACCGTGTGTTTGGGGCAACATCTGCAAACAGCGGGTGCGCCCGTGTTTGGCGCACAGTGTTCCAGCCCATATGCGGCACTTTGAGTTTGCTGCCGTTATCGCCGCAGCGGCCGGCGGCAAAGCGCTTCACCTTGCCCGCAAACCAGCCCAAACCGGCGGTGTTGCCTTCTTCGCTGTGGTCGAACAATAACTGCGCGCCCACGCAGATGCCGAAAAAAGGCTTGTTTTTCAGGCCGTCTGAAACCGCCTCGCCCAAGCCGCTGCGTTGCAGCGCTGCCATGCAGTCGGGCATGGCACCCTGCCCGGGAAAGACCACTTTGTCGGCCGCAAACACTTCTTCGGGATGGCCGGTGAGTACGATTTGCGCGTTCACCCCTGCCAGTTTTTGCGCAGCCTGCACCGATTTCAGCACTGAATGCAGATTGCCCATGCCGTAATCGATGATGGCAACTTTCATGTTTGATCCTTTCCGGTTCGGCAGTTTGATGGTTAATTCGATTTTCAATACACAAGGCAGCCGTCTAAGATAATACAGACACAGCAAGCCCGCTTGATTTCCGTTACCGCACGGCTGCACTGCGGTTCAAAGAGAACAGTTTTGCCGGCTGCCCAAGCGGCAACAGAATCGGCTGCTTACTGTCTGCCCTGCCCGTTGTCCGATACCGAAAACAAAGCGGGTTGGCTTCAACAGCACACTTCAAAACAGCGGCAGCAAATGATAGCAGAAACAAAACAGAGGCCGAAGCCCCTGTTTTGTTTGCCGCTTTAAACTTCCCGCTTTCCATCATACTTATTCCCGAATCGGGCTGCAGGCCGTGCCGATACCTGTAGGAATTTGCACATTCCCGGTTTTCAGTTTCAGACGGCCTGCGGCAGTGGCAGCCTTTTTCGTTTATATTGGCAACTGATACCGATTTCGGCCACTACCCGAATCTTGCGCAGGGCAAACCGAAACCGCCGCCCTTCGGCAATCTCTGCCGCGGCCGCCAATGATTTCGGGGCGGAACGGCTTGCGCAGCCGTTTTCCGTAACCGGCGCACGCTCTTCGGCGCGGTGGCCGGTGTTGTGAAAACCGGCGGGAACGGCAACAATAAACGCCTGTTTTCTGCCGAAATGAAACATCGGTTATTAGTAAAACTGATTTTTTCAGACGGCCTTGCGGCTTTGCAGTATGCCTTATCGGCGTCAAGCGTTTTTTTGAACCGCTTGTTTGGCTGCAGAAACTTTATACGCCAGCCACAGTGCCGCGCCCGCGCCCAGAATGTCGGCCAACCCATCGGCAATACTGCCCTCGCGCGTACGGGTAAATAAAGCCTGTGCCGTTTCGCTGCCCGCTGCGGCCAGCACGGCCGACACAAACAGCAAACGGTAAGGTATGGCAAGGCGGTCGTGCATAAAGGCTTTGGCCAGCAGCCAAAACTGGGCGAAAAACAGCGCAAAATGCGCCACTTTGTCAAAATGGGCAAACGGCGGCACATCGCTGCCGCCCTCTCTGAACAGCAGTAAATACACCGCGGCGGCAAACCACATCACGGCCAGCGGCACAAAACGGTTATTGGGCATCTGCATCAAAGTGCCTCTTCTTCCAACCAGATTCGACAAGTTTGCGCCAAACGCTCGAATCTGCCGCCGCGTGCCTGCAGAATACCGCACCATAATGCCACCTCATCACGCGAAGGCGCTTCGTCCAAGCTGCACTCATAAAGCAAAAAATCCAGCGTTTCAGCCACCACGGCGGCAGATTCGGTGCGGATTAAATCTAAAACTTCATTCATAACCAATAATTTAATAATTCAATATTTAAAGACAACAATAAAGCAAAAGTTTGGCCGTTTAAATCCAGTTTGACACCGCCTTGCCGTGTGCGACTTGCTGTTTTTTCCCAAACTGGATTTAAACGGCCAAACTTTAGCAAAATCCGAAGCGAAACAACAGGCAAAAAACAGAAAAATGCGCTTATTGTCAGAATAACCGAAATAAAGGCCGTCTGAAAAACAGAAATTTCAGACGGCCTCTACATTAAACCATCAACCTGCATCCAACGGTTTCCCATCATCTTTCCTGCCTTTGAGCGAGGGCAGCCGCAACGGTCGGCATGGCCGGAATCGATTTCGGTAGCGATATCGGCTTCGCGGCCTTGGTAAATCAGCGTAGCGAAGTCGGAATTAATCAACACGGCTTTGCCCATGCCGACAAATTCCACCCAGCCGGTATCGAGTACATTGAGCGCATCATCGGCCGTGAATAAATTGCCCACGCCGATCAGCGGGCATGCGCCGCCTATGCGCTCGTGAATCAAATCCAAGCGGCTGCGGCAGCTGTCGGCACCACGGCGGGCCTTTTTGTGGAAATCCCACAAAGATACATGCAGATATTGCAACGCACGGGCTTTCAGCGTATCAGCCAGCGCAAACGTATCGGTCATGGTGATGCCGTTTTCCTGCGGCTCTTCTGGCGAGAGACGGTAGCCGATAATAAAATCATCGCGCCGGCGGGCGGTTTTGGCAGCGATAACGGCATCAACCACAGCCGGCGGAAAACGCAAACGGTTTTCCATGCCGCCCAACTCGTCTTCACGGCGGTTAAAATGGCCGGATACGAATTACTGCAGCAAATACCGCAGCAGGGGGTGGTAGGAGATTGGTCATAACAATACTTTCTTATCGGAATTGAGGCGGCGATATAAAGTCGGGAAAGAAAATTTCAAAGCCGTTTTACATAGGGAAGTTGCAAAAAACACCTGAAAATTTTTCAAACGGCATTATTCAGACGGCCTACAGACAGCACCATTCGCAATGAAACATAAAACAACAAAACCGAACCGCCAAGTTAATAGACAAAAAAAATGCACACATTCGCAAGAATGTGTGCCAAGTCTACAAAGGAGAAATAGAGGAGAAACTATCAACTGACTACTGAAATCAGTCAACGGGCGGATTATGCCGAAGCGTTGCAGCCGAGTCAATCATTCTGCTTATTTTATTTTACAATCCGAGTATTTTATTTTTGCTATACATTTATAAATTAAATACACTATAGCAGGTTCGCTTAATTCTACTGCAGAATTGCTTTATTTCAATATTGCTTTATTTCAATTCAAAGGGCACGGGTTTCTGCCGGCTGTTGAAGCAGCGGGCAATACAAACAAGACAGCGGCACGCCAATGCTGCCATTATTTGAAGGCAGATGAATGATATATCCTGCGTATTTGAAAACCCTGCCGGTTTTAACATCCAATATACATATAAACTTTTCCGAAACCTTTTTCGGCCTGCCCTGTTCGCAAACGAACAGCGGGGCGGTATCGCAGGCAAAAAAAATGCGCATATCCGGTTAAGGTATGCGCCAAGTCTACAAAGGAGAAATAGAGGAGAAAACATCAAGCTGCATTGCAACCTGATTGGTGTATTATCATTTTTTACGCAGCGGCCGTCAAATATTTTTTCGGGTTGTGTTCGTTTAATGTTGCAAAGGCAACACAAAAACAAGTTTTCCATCTAAGAAATGTTCGGTTTGTTTCCGATGTGATGGCAATCCGACTTTCAGACGGCCTTCTCCCCGTTTTCAACCACACCCAATGCCTGCCAAACTTTCAGCGCATCTGAGGTAGCTTTCACATCATGTACCCGCAGAATTTGTGCGCCGCGCGCCGCCGCCGCCAATGCCGCCGCCACGCTGCCGTGTATGCGCGCCGCAGCATCTGTTTCGCCCGTCAGCTCGCCGATTATACGCTTACGCGACACCCCCACCAACAAAGGCAGCCCGGTTTGCGCCATCAGGCTGCGCAGATGCCGCATCAACGCAGTATTGTGTTGCAGGTTTTTGCCGAACCCAAAGCCCGGATCGAGAACAATGCGCCTGCGCGCGATGCCGGCTGCGGCGCAAACTGCCGCCCGCCCGTTAAGATAGCATGCCACCTCGGAAACAACATCTTGATATTGAGGATTGTTTTGCATGGTGGCCGGCAACCCCTGCATATGCATCAGGCAAATGCCCGTGGCAGGCTGCTGCGCCATCAACGCCACCGCGCCGGTATCATTCAGGGCGGACACATCATTGATGATGTCCACCCCGCCCTGCTCCAGCGCCCGCCGCATCACAGCGGTGCGGCGGGTATCCAAACTCACGGGTACATTCCACAAGGCCAATTCTTTCAACACCGGTGCCACCCGTGCCCATTCGGTTTCAGGCGGCACCGCATCGGCTCCCGGGCGGGTGGACTCGCCGCCGATGTCGAGCATATCCGCACCCTCGCGCAAAAGCCGCTCGGCGTGGCGCAAAGCCGTGCCGGTATCTTGAGAATAGCTGCCGCCGTCTGAAAAAGAATCTGGCGTGAGATTCACAATGCCCATAATTTTCGGCTGCGACAAATCAATATTGAAGCGGCCGCACTGCCAAAAGATGCCCATTTTTCAATCACCTGAAAACCATTTCACCATACCAAGCAGCCGGGTTCCGCGCCCTCAAACCCAAAACCGTGCCCAACCGTTTGGAACTATCGTTGGCAATACCGTTCACCGAACGGCAGCCTCTGTGCTGCAATCCGAATGCCCCCCAAGCCGCAAGCTCCTGCCAACGGCGCAAAGCCCCATCGTTCACAGTCTGCGCAGCTGCTGCAACCCTAAGTGCCCCCCATTATTTCGACAACACCCAAAATTCGATTAACACATTTTTGAAAAGAAAGCCGAACACACCCAGCCCCAACACCAAAAACAGCACAAACATACCGAATTTTCCCGCTTTCGATTCCTTACCCAGATTCCAAACGATAAATCCCAAAAAAACCACCAGCCCGCCCAGGCAGATTTTCAACGCCCAATCAGCAAACACCGCTTCATCCATATTTTCACCTTTTCTGTTTTTCAGACAGTCTCTTACATTTTCGGAACAGAAAGATACACAGCCCACACCACCGCGCCGCAACGGGTATCCGGCCGTCTGAAAATAAAAAATCAAAACCTTCGGCAGAACTCCTATCCGAAGCGGCGGCATGGCTCTGAAACTAAAACACAAAGTCTCTCCCACCTAAGATTGTTGTGGTCAGCCGCCTTAAACCACCCCATCCCCGAAAGCCTGTTTTATGCCAGTGTCTGCGCTAAATCGTCAATCAAATCCTGCACATTTTCCAAGCCTACCGACAGGCGCAGCAGGCCGGGCCGTATGCCGGCTTCGAGCTTGGCTTCTGCGCTCATTCTGCCGTGGGTGGTGGTCCACGGGTGGGTGATGGTGGAGCGTACATCGCCCAGGTTGGCGGTTTTGGAAAACACGTTCACCGAATCGATAATCTTCCAAGCGGCTTCTTGCCCGCCTTCCACTTCAAAAGCCGCCACAATGCCGCCGCTGCTTTGCTGTTTGCGCACCAATTGCGCCTGCGGGTGGTCGGCAAAACCTGCATAGTGCACCGCTTTCACCTGCGGCTGAGCGCGCAGCCAGGCCGCTACCTGCGCTGCGTTGACGGCCTGTTTTTCCATGCGCACAAACAGGGTTTCTACGCCGCTGAGCAACACCCATGCGTTAAACGGTGAAAGCGCAAGCCCTGCCGAATTGGTATACAGCGCGATTTCTTT
Organism: Neisseria sp. 19428wB4_WF04; assembly: GCF_015235335.1. Lineage (NCBI taxonomy): Bacteria > Pseudomonadati > Pseudomonadota > Betaproteobacteria > Neisseriales > Neisseriaceae > Neisseria > Neisseria sp. 19428wB4_WF04. Next base: position 10,837 of record NZ_JADGLG010000044.1, on the reverse strand, counting down.
AATCAGCGCGCTGCGCCCCGCGATGATGCCGCCCAGCACCCTGCCCTGACCGTCTATGCCCTTGGTGGCCGACTGCACCGACAAATCGGCACCGAAGCGCAGCGGCTGTTGGATAGCGGGCGTGCAGAAGCTGTTGTCCACCACCAGCAGCGCGCCCGCTTCACGGGCAATCGCGGCCAGGGCTTCGAGATCGGCCACCTCGTTGAGGGGGTTGGACGGTGTTTCGAGAAACAGCATTTTGGTGTTCGGTTTCACCGCCGCGCGCCATTGGGCGGTGTCGGTTTGCGGCACCAGCGTAACTTCGATGCCGAATTTCGACACGATGCCGCCAATAAAACCCGCCGTAGTGCCAAACAGGCTGCGGGAGGCAATCAGATGGTCGCCCGCTTTCAGAAAGGTGAGCAACGCTGCCTGAACTGCGGCCATGCCCGTGGCGGTGGCGATGCCGCTCTCGCCAGCCTCCAAAGCGGCCACACGCTGCTGAAATGCCGACACGGTAGGGTTGGCGGTGCGCGAATAGGTGTAGCCTTCCACTTCTTTGGCAAACAGTGCCGCGCCGTGTGCCGCGCTGTCGAATGTGAAACTGCTGGTTAAAAACAAAGCCTGGTTGTGTTCGTTATATTCGGTTTGGCTTTTTGCACCGCGTATGGCCAACGTTTCGGGGTGTAGTGGGTTGCTCATGGTTCTCTTTCATTGCTTAACAGTGCCGCCGCCGTGCAGACGCAAAAAATGCGGCAAAAGCCGCGCAGCGGCAGAAAACGGCAAATATTTTGCGCCTATTTAGGCCGGCTTTCAAGCTCGGCCGGTTTCACGGTGCGCCATAAGGCCGGCTTCGGAATCAGCAGCGGGAGGCGCCAAACATGGCTGATGAACAAACGGGGAGTTTTATGCATGTTTGTTCAGATTGGAAATATACCGAGTAAAACCGTCTTTTATCCAAGGCATACCCGCAGATGAAGCGCAATATATACTGGATTTGCATACCCTGCCCAAACTCGGGGATACTGCCGCGCTTTCTGCGGAAGATTGTTTGAATGCAGCACTGCAAGCATTGCAAACGAAATTCGGCTAATGGTTATTTTTAACCCCCTTTAAAAGACTTTCAGACGGCCTTCCGTCAAAATCCCTGTATCCATCAAGCGATACAGGGATTTTTCATGCAATAAGGCCTATGAAATCCGCCATAGCGGAGCTGCTTTATTGTCAACGCCGGGCCCGGTGCAGGCGGTGAAAAAACGGTGCGGTTGCCGCCCGCGGCCTGCTGCGCCGCTTTCTTTAAACCCAAACGCAGCCATGCCGTAACGGCGGGAAGCGGATTCACTCTATTAACGCCGCCGCAGCAGGCGCATTACCGATACACGGTCGCAAGCCGCAGCCGGCACCGATAACCGTCAAACATATCGCCGGCGAAACAAAGGATGCGCCATTTGGTTTTTCAGACGGCCGCAAAGCCTTTTCGGGCGCAATCCCGCCGAAACAGCTGCCCGGCCGCTTGGCCATTGCTTCGGCCGATATGCCTGTTGCGGCGGTTAGAAAACATTTGATTACAACGCCGCACTAGGCCGTCTGAAAACCACCGCCGCATCCTGCCGTTTTTTATGGCGGTTTTATCCCGTTTAAATAAACATCTGTTTTTATGCGCCTTTTTTTAGAAATTATTTCCATAACAAAATCATGGGCATACTTTACAAACATCAAGAGAATAAAATAACCCGTTGAAAAAAATGAAATAATCTTTACGCTGTATTTCCACCTTAACAAAACAACCCGAAAGGAGCTGAACATATGAAAAAAATCTATACCGCCGCTTTTCTTGCCCTGATGCTCGCTGCCTGCGGAAGCGGCGGCAGCGGGTCGGGTGGCCGAAACATCTCATGCCAACTTAAACAATAATACTACTGCGGGCACCCAAACCACCGAAAACAATAGCGCAGAAGAGACAGCAGGCAACGATACCGCAGCGGTTGCGCCTGAAAGCACCTATAAAGGCGGCCTGTTCGGCCCAATACCGAAGAAACCGCCGGTGTGGTCGGATTCAGCAACAACCCGAGTCTGGATACCGCATTCGGCGGCAAACGCTATCGAAGTGAAGCGCGGCATCGCCATCCCGCTGCAGGCCGATAAAATCCATTGCATCAAAGCCTCGGTGGGCTTCGGCGCGCTGGTAGGGCGGCCAAGCTCCAACACGTTCCCCTCGAGCAGTGCAAAGCCGAAATCGCCGCCACCGTGCAGAGCTTCTGATTGTGGGTTTTAAATAACAGGCCGTCTGAAACCTATTGTTCAGACGGCCTTTAAAAAGCAGGAATACCATAAAAATAACTTCATACCTTATATTGCCTTTTGTTTTGCCGGCCAGCCCGTGTATCAGTGTTCAAACCTACATCCCGCCCCAATACCGCAAATATCAAGACAGCGACCTGCAAACCTCTGCTCAGCTCCATCCGGTGCGGCTTGAAACCGAATTTTTCCGCAACGGCAAACCGCTGCCGGCGGGCTCTGCCGAATTATTCAAAATCACGAAATGCCGTTTTGCAACACACCAAAATCGCCGTGGTGCAGGATCAGGCAGGAAACACGCTGAAAATCTCCCGCAATAATATTGCCGGCATCGGCCAAGCAGTCGGGCGGAGGCTGAAACCGGGTTTACGCCGGGCCTCTCGGGCAGCACCGTGCAGAACCACTACCCATTCACCTGCAGCTGTCCGGATAAAAACCAAGTGCTGCTTTCTGAAACCTACCCCCATACCATTGTTTCCAATATCGGCAACAAAGCTCCGCCTCCGGGTCTGACCCATCGGAGCAGTTTCGCTGCCGCATTCCACACCGTGGTGTACGACATCGTGACCAACTGCTTGGGCGATATTCAGAAAAACGGTTATTTGGTTGAAAAATAATGCCGTTCCAACAAACCTGATTGTCAGGCCGTCTGAAACACCCTCTGCTTTCAGACGGCCTGACAATCATGAAAACACCGTGTTGATACGCCGCTGCTGCTGCCCACACATTAAACGATAGGCCGCATTCAGGCCGGCACTATTTGTCCGCCGAAGCCTCTCTAACCCATTATCGAATCAATCTGCAACCCGCTCATCGGGCAGCCTGCCCGCCCAATCGCAGGCAAACTGCCGGGCGGTGCGGCCGGAGCGGCTGCCGCGCATGCGCGACCAATCGAGCGCGGCGCGGCGGGCAGTTTCGTTGAACGGCAGCCCGAAATCGGCCAGCCAATTTTCCACGGCTTGCAGATAGTCGTTTTGGTCGAACGGGTAAAAGCTCAGCCACAGGCCGAAGCGGTCGGAAAGCGACACTTTTTCTTCCACCGCTTCTTTGGGCTGCACTTCGCCCCGGCCGCCTGCCGCAACGGCGTTTTCGTCCATATATTCCGGCATCAGGTGGCGGCGGTTGGAAGTGGCATACACCAGCACGTTGGCGCAGTGTTGCGACAGGCCGCCTTCAAGCGCGGTTTTGAGGGGTTTATAGCCCGCATCGCCGCTCTCAAACGATAAATCATCGCAAAACACAATAAATTTTTCGGGGCGTTTTGCCAGCACGGCCAACAACGCAGGCAGCGTAACCAAATCGCTTTTATCCACCTCGATCAGGCGCAGGCCGTCTGAAGCGTATTCGTGCAGCAGCGACTTCACCAGCGATGATTTGCCCGTGCCGCGCGCGCCCGTCATCAACACATGGTTGGCAGGGCGGCCGGCCAGAAACTGCCGGGTGTTGCGCACCAGCCGCTGCATTTGCGCATCCACCGCTGCCAGGCGCGCCAACGCAAACGTGTGCGGATCGGGCAGGATCTCGAGTATGCCCCGCCGGCCTATGCTCTGCCAGCGGTAAGCCTTGGCACGCCAATCGGGTTCGGCAGTTTCCGGCGGCAGCAGAAGATCAAGGCGGCGCAGCACCGAAGCGGCGAGTTTGAAAAATTTTGCAGGTTTCATCACTTTGCTTTCAGACGGCCGCAGAGCCGCGAGCCCACGGCTTTGCTGTCCGGTTTAAATATTCGGCCTATCCGGGCCCGAAGCGTTGTCCATCAAACCGGTTTCGGGGCGTAAGGCTGCGCCCCGGCGGTTCCATGCGTTGGTTCAGGCGATGCAAACACGATGCTGCACACCCCCTGCCCGCCCGATACGCCCGATGCGCGGCAGTAAAGATCATCGTACATGAAGCAAACCTGCTTGGCAAAAGGCCGTCTGAAAAATTGAAAGTGTTCAGACGGCCTTTTGTTATAATCGCTTCCTTTTGCACGCCCGCCCGCAACGATGACCGCCCCCAAAGCCCTCGCCCTGCTCGGCCCCACCGCCGGCGGCAAAACCGGCCTCGCCCTGCAGATTGCCCTCTGCCTGCCCGTGGAAATCATCAGCCTCGATTCTGCGCTGGTTTACCGGGGCATGGACATCGGCACCGCCAAACCCACCGCCGCCGAACGCGCCGCCGCCCCCCACCATTTAATCGACATCATTTCACCGCTCGAAGCCTACAGCGCCGCCGATTTTGTGCGCGACTGCGTGCGGCTGGTAAACGATATCCGCGCGCGCGGCAGGCTGCCGCTGATTGTGGGCGGCACCATGATGTATTTCCACGCCCTTACCAACGGCCTCAGCGCCCTGCCCGAAGCCGACCCCGCCGTGCGCACCGCCCTACAGGCCGAAAAAGCCAAACACGGGCCGGCACACCTTTACCGCCGCCTGCAACAGGCCGACCCCGAAACCGCAGGCCGTCTGAAACCTGCCGACAGCCAGCGCATCGAGCGCGCGCTCGAAGTGTTCATCATCACCGGCAAGCCCCTGAGCCGCCATTTCTCCGGCCGGCAGAAACCCGCCCTGCCGCTCGATTTGCACACCGTGGCGCTGATTCCCGAAAACCGCGCCCTGCTGCATGCGCAAATCGGCAAACGTTTTGCCGCCATGCTGGAGCAGGGCTTTTTAAACGAAGTGCAGCGGCTGCAAAGCGAGTATCCCGCGCTCAGTGCCGATATGCCCGCCATGCGCTGCGTGGGCTACCGCCAGGCGTGGGATTATCTGGCCGGCACGTGCAGCTATCGCGATTTCGTTGAAAAAGGCACCGCCGCCACCCGCCAGCTTGCCAAACGCCAACTCACCTGGCTGCGCAAAACCCCGATAAACACGGTTATCGACCCCTACGGCAACAGCGGCAATATGGTTCAGACGGCACTGGCCGCAGCCCGCCGGCATTTCGGCCGCGCAACATGAATGACCGGCAATCTTTTCTGCAACGGTTGCAATTTTGCCGAAACGACCCGAAATTTAATGCCGAAACACCCTCACCCACACCAACCGAGATGAAAAAAAACAACATTAAAACCACACTTTACGCCCTATTGGGCAAACACGCCGACAACCCCGACTTTGCAGCCGTGCTCAGTGCCTTAACCGATTTTCTGCGCAAAGGCGGTGCCAAACACGTCCCGGCACGCTTTGATGCGCTGATTGAAGTGTTCGGCGAAAACGAAACCCTGTGCAGCCGGTTTGCCAACCGCTTTTACGCCTGGCTTGCGCAAGTGCGCATTTATCCCGCGCTGGTGGGTTTGGGTATTTTTTCGCGCAGCGGCTTTGCGCGCGAAATGGGAATGCGGCTTTACGAACGCTTCAGCCCCTCTTATAAAGACTTAGAGAACCTGCGCGATATTTTTCTTTATCTCTTCCACTCGAAAAACGATGGAAAATGGCTGGCCGCCGTGTCGGCCGGGCAATGGCTGAAACTTTACCGCCTGATGCGGCGCCATGCCGAAGCTGCCGCCGTTCAGACGGCCGCGCGCCAGCTCACCCAGGCGCGCCTGCATGCCCTGGAAATGCTTTCCGTGTGGGTGGCAGCCGAAGCACTCGACCAGGATTTAATCCGCATCGAGCCGCGCCTGCTCGACACCAACTCGGCCTTTATCGCCCTCCAGCGCGAAACCGCCAAACTGGCCGAACACTACCAAACCGAAACCGCCCCCTACGACACCGCCCATATCGAAGTGATGCTCGACCAATGCCGCAGCCAGATCGAACGCCTGCGCCGCCGCGGCACGGGCGCGGGCTCCGGCTCATCGGTGAAAGTTGCCCATCTCATCGAAAGGCTGGCGCAAACCATAGCGCGGCTCGAGCTTTTGCTGAATATCCAAACCGGCCGCCGCCGCGCCTACCACACCGCCGTGCTGCTCGAATCGATGACCACCGCCGCAGTCGGGCAGCGCAGCACCCACCAATTGTGGCACAGCAGCGTTAAAATGCTGGCCAAAAGCATCACCGAAAACAAAAGCAACCACGGCGGACACTACATCACCCGCAACCGCAGCGAATATTTCGCCATGCTGCGCTCGGCAGCCGGCGGCGGCGTGCTGATTGCCTTAATGGCGCTCAACAAAATCCATATCGGCAGCATGGGTTTTAACGAATTTGCCACCTCGCTGCTCAGCGGCCTGAACTACGGCCTCGGCTTCATGGCCATCCAACTCTTAGGGCTGACCGTTGCCACCAAACAGCCCGCCATGACCGCCGCCAGCTTTGCCGAACAGGTGGAACACAACGAGAAAGGCCGCGCCGTTGATGTGAAACTGGCCGCGCTGCTGATCGATGTGGTGCGCTCGCAAAGCGTGGCCGTGTTCGGCAATGTTGCCGTGGCCCTGCTGCTGGCCGCGCTGGTTTCGGCAGCGTTTGCCGCCAACACCGGCACACCGATTTTGGATGCCGGCAACGTTGCCTACCAACTCAAATCGGTGCGCCCGTTTACCGAGCCTACCTTGTGGTATGCCGCCATTGCCGGCGTGTGGCTGTTTTGCTCGGGTATCATCGCGGGTTTTTTCGACAACCGCGCCGATTATCTCGACCTGCGCCGCCGCCTCACCGTCAACCCGCTGCTCAGAAAAACGCTGCCGCTGCGTGCACGGCAGCGTTTCGGCGACTATATCCACCGCAACTACGGCTCGATGATGGGCAATTTCATGTTCGGTATGCTGCTGGGCATGACCGGCTATATCGGCCACCTGCTCGATCTGCCGCTCGATATCCGCCATGTGGCGTTTTCATCGGCCAATATCGGCTATGCCGCCGTGAGCGGCAACCTCGGTTTCGGTGCCTTTATGATTACCCTTGCCGGCGTGCTGCTGATCGGCCTGGTCAATCTGCTGGTGAGCTTCGCCCTCGCCCTCACCGTTGCCCTGCGCGCGCGCGGCACCCACATCGAAAGCATGCCTAAGCTCTTAAAAAGCACCTGGCTGCAAATCAAAGCCAACCCCCTGCACTTATTTTTCCCCGTACAAATCATTGCAGACACCGCCAAAGGCGGCAAAACCGAACACAAACAACCATAATAATGCCGCTGCAAGGCAGGCAGGCCGTCTGAAAAATGCTTTCAGACGGCCTGTTTGGGTTTTACGGCCAAACCGAATCCAAACAAGGTAAAACCCGATGATGCAGGCTGGACTGTTTCCGAACAAAACAGGGCAAACCCGGCAACGCCGGCGGGCAAGGCAAGCCGGCCGGTTCAACACAAACCTGTAAAACTCGAGAAAACCCGGTATCCCATATGTCAAACTGCAGCACTTGCGCGTAAAATTGCGCTTTCGGCAAAACGCCGCCCGTATGTTTTCAGACGGCCTCTCCCTCCAACCGCGCCATGACCGCCCCACCCGCTCCTTCCAAATACCTGCCCCTGTTGCTGGCCGTTGCCATCTTCATGCAGATGCTCGACACCACCATACTCAACACCGCGCTGCCGGCAATGGCTGCCGGGCTGAACGAATCGCCGCTTAATATGCAGTCGGCGGTGATTGCTTATGTGCTGACCCTGGCTCTGCTGATTCCTTTGAGCGGTTATCTGGCCGACCGTTTCGGCACACGCAATGTGTTTGTTGCCGCCCTGGGGCTGTTTATGGCCGGCTCGCTGCTGTGTGCCGCAGCACCCAACCTGCCCATGCTGGTGCTGGCGCGGGTGGTGCAGGGCTTGGGCGGTTCGATGCTGGCGCCGGTGCCGAGGCTGACGCTGATGCGGGCATACAGCAAAGCCCAATTGCTCAATGCCATCAACTATGCCGTGATGCCCGCCCTGATCGGCCCGATACTGGGGCCGCTGGTGGGCGGTTATTTGGTGGAATATGCAAGTTGGCATTGGATTTTTCTGATCAACCTGCCCATCGGCGCGTTGGGCATCTGGCTGTCTTTGAAGGTGATGCCCAACATCAAAGGCGAAAAAGGCCGCTTCGATACAGTGGGCTTTCTGCTGTTTGCCGCGGCGGCCTGCGCCCTGAGTTTGTCGGTGGAAATCATCACCCACCCCCGGGCATTGCCGTTTTCCGGCCTGCTGGCAGCGTTTGGGGCATCGGCGTTATGGCTTTACCGCATACACGCCACACACAGTAAAAACCCGATTTACGCCGACCACCTGTTTCAAGTGCGCACATTCCGCATCGGGCTGGGCGGAAATCTGGCCAGCCGCCTGGGCATCAGCTCGGCTCCGTTTCTATTGGCACTGATGTTTCAGGTTGCACTCGGTTTCAGTGCCGGCCTGTCGGGCTGGCTGCTCGCGCCGATGGCACTGGCCTCGCTATTGGCCAAACCGCTGATCAAACCATTGATGACGCGCTTGGGCTACCGCAGGGTGCTAATCGGCAACACCCGCATTCTCGGCCTGCTGATTGCCACCCTCGCGCTGCCGCCCGCCGATGCGGCTTGGTGGGTGTGGGTGCTGCTGTTGTCGGGCATAGGCCTGTGCAATTCGATACAGTTTTCCGCCATGAACACGCTCACAATTGCCGACTTGCGCCCCCATCAAACCGGCAGTGGCAACAGCCTGATGGCAGTCAACCAACAGCTTGCCATAGCTTTGGGCATCGCACTGGGCGCGCTGATGCTGCAATGGTTCAGCCGCAACATTCCCGCCGGCGGCAATCTGCACACCGCTTTCCGCTGCACCTTTGCCGCCACCGGTGCCGTTACCTTTGTTTCCGGCCTGATATTCGCCCGTTTGCACCGTTCAGACGGCCGAAATCTGGTTGGTGCCGAAAAAGGGTAAAATACCCCGCAACAACAAAACCGTGTTCAGGCCGTCTGAACACCCTTAAAACACATGAAACCGCATAATATCTTATTCACTTTCACCCTGCCCGCTGTGCTCACCGGCTGCATGAGCCTTCCTTCGTTGGAAAACCGCACCGTCAGCCAATATCTCGATGTGCCCGCCTCCCCCCGCCTGGCCGCCGCGCTCACACCCGCACAAGCAGGCCGGGCCGATTTGGCGCCCGACACTTCGGGCATCTATATGCTCAACGATGCACACGATGCTTTCGTTGCCCGCGCCACCCTGATAAACGCAGCCGAGCACACGCTCGATTTGCAATACTATATCTGGCACAAAGACGTTTCCGGCAAAATCCTGTTCAATATGCTGCACCGCGCAGCAGAGCGCGGCGTGCGTGTGCGGCTTTTGCTCGATGACAACAACACCAACGGGCTGGACAACATACTCGCCGCGCTCGACAGCCACCCCAATATCGAAATCCGCCTGTTCAACCCCTTTCTGGTGCGCAAATGGCGCGCGCTGGGCTATCTCACCGACTTTTCACGCCTCAACCGCCGCATGCACAACAAATCGCTCACCGCCGACAACCACGCCACCATCGTGGGCGGGCGCAACATCGGCGATGAATATTTCAACATCAGCGAAGACACCGCCTTTGCCGATGTGGACATTCTCGCCACCGGCCGCGTAGTAACCGAAGTTTCCGAAGATTTCGACCGCTACTGGGCAAGCGAATCGGCCTACCCTTTCGAGCGCATCGTGCGCCGCGCCAACATAGAGAAAGGCCGCTCAGAGCTTGAAATCAGCGATAACGACCGCAGCCAAACCCTCGCCCGCTACCGCCGCGATTTAGAACAGTCGCAACTGTTTGAAGCCATCAAAAACAACCGCATCCAATGGCGGCACGTCAAAACCAAACTCGTCAGCGACGACCCGGCCAAAGCACTCGACCGCACACGCGGCAAACCGCAAATCAGCGATAAAATCGATGAAGCCCTGGGCACGCCCGAAAAAGAAATCTATTTGGTGTCGCCCTATTTCGTGCCCACCCGATCCGGCACAGAAGCCATCGCCGACTTAAAAAAACAAGGCATCGGCATCACCGTGCTGACCAACTCCCTGCAGGCGACCGATGTAGCCGCCGTGCATTCCGGCTATGCCAAATACCGCAAGCCCCTGCTTAAAGCAGGTGTCGATTTATACGAGCTCAAAGCCGTCCACGCCGTTCCCAAAACCAAAGACCGTGGTTTGACGGGCAGCTCTTCCACCAGCCTGCACGCCAAAACCTTCATCGTTGACCGGCAGCGCGTATTTATCGGCTCGTTCAATCTCGACCCGCGCTCCGCAAGGCTCAACACCGAAATGGGGGTGGTTATCGAAAGCCTCCCGCTGGCGCAGGATATGCAGCGCAGGCTGGTCGAAAACACCCCCTCCTATGCCTACAAAGTTACCCTTGATCCACACGGCAAACTGCAATGGCAGGATCCCGAAGACCGCACCGTTTCCAAAAAAGAACCCGAAGCCGGCTTTTGGAAGCGCATCACCGTGAAAATACTCTCCATCCTGCCCATAGAAGGGCTGCTGTAAAACCGGCCGGGCTTTGCCCAAACGCCTTCATGCTGTCTGAAAGGTTCCACACCGTTATGCCCGCACAGGCAGGCTCAGATAAAAGCATCGAAATATCCATTAAACTGTTAAATATCGTGCAAAACTGAGCCAGGGAAACGGGGAGTTGTGCTCCAAAATTGAGCCACTCTCCGTTTGTTATAAACTGCTCCGCTTTATCACACAGCGGAGCCCAACCTGGATGTTATGCATG
>NZ_JADGLG010000043.1:0-21733 GCF_015235335.1 Neisseria sp. 19428wB4_WF04 | reverse complement strand
GTTTGCCGACCGACACAACCATATCAACGGCATTGAGAATTTTTGGAATCAGGCGAAACGTGTCTTGCGCAAATACAACGGAATCGACCGAAAATCTTTTCCTCTGTTCTTGAAAGAATGTGAGTTTCGTTTTAACTTCGGGACACCAAAGCAGCAGTTAAAAACTTTGCGGCTTTGGTGTGGTGTTTAGGGCTAATCTACTTCAGCCCCTTGTTTTATACTGATTTTAAAGTGGATTCCCTATCGTCTGCCCGGCGTGCCAACCGGCTTCCCCGCGCACGCCGCTGTTTTCATGGCGCGGGTTTCGCGTATTTCGGACGATGCGCCGCACATCATTACGGTTTGCTGCTTAACAGGACGGTTTGTTAAGTTGCCTTTTCCGCTGCCTATTGTGCTAATCAATCTCAACAAGAAAAATCTCAACAAGAAACGCTAGGATTTGAGCGGCTCCGCAGTCTGTTCCGAAAAAAATCACAACGGCCATTTTTCCGATTTTCGGTTAGAACATACCCCTTCATTTCCGGCACCCGGCAAGCTGCAAACAGTAGGGTGGGGCAGTGCCGTAACGGAAATAAAGGGGTTCCACTGTATCTCTGCTTTTGGCAAAGATTGGCAAGAGTGGGGTTAAACGCCGCGCAGCAGTTCGTTTACGCTGGTTTTGGCGCGCGTTTGCGCATCTACTTTTTTCACGATAACGGCACAGTAAAGGCTGTATCTGCCATCGGCAGCGGGCAGGCTGCCCGACACCACCACCGAGCCGGCGGGTACGCGGCCATAGTGGATTTCGCCGGTTTCGCGGTCATAGATTTTGGTGGACTGGCCGATATACACGCCCATTGAAATCACACTGCCTTCTTCCACAATCACGCCTTCCACGATTTCGCTGCGTGCGCCGATAAAGCAGTTGTCTTCGATGATGGTGGGCGTGGCCTGCAAAGGCTCGAGCACGCCGCCGATGCCCACGCCGCCCGACAAATGCACATTTTTGCCGATTTGGGCGCACGAGCCGACCGTGGCCCAGGTATCGACCATCGTGCCTTCATCGACATAAGCACCGATGTTTACATAAGAGGGCATCAACACCACGTTTTTCGCCACAAAGCTGCCACGGCGGGCAACGGCACCGGGCACTGCGCGGAAACCGGCGGCTTTGAATGCTTCTTCATCCCAATCAGCGAATTTGGTTGGCACTTTGTCGAAATATTTGTTTACGCCGTCGTTGTGCACCTGGTTGTCGGCAATGCGGAAAGAAAGCAGCACGGCTTTTTTCGCCCATTCGTTTACTTTCCACCGGCCCGTGCCCAAGCGTTCGGCCACGCGCAGCGCGCCGTTGTCGAGCAGGCTGAGGGTTTCTTCAACGGCCTGCTTCACTTCGGGGGCAACGCCGGCGGGGGTGATGGCGGCACGGTTTTCAAACGCAGTTTCGATGATGTTTTGTAAAGACATTTTGTTTTCCTGTGGTGAAAAGGCTTTCAGACGGCCTAGATAAATTAAAAGAGCGTATTTTAACCTAAAAAGCAGCCGCGTGTTTTCAGACGGCCTTGATCAATTTTTCACAGAATCAGCCTATGCGGTTGGCAGTCAGTACGCCGCTGCCTACCGGGTGTGTAAGCGGTTGTGCGGCCAGCCGCCGCAGGGCGGTTTGGAAGTCTGCAAAATCCATCTGTTCGGAGCCGAAGCGGGCCAAGTGGGCGGTGTTTTGCTGGCAGTCGATTAATCCGATGCCGCGTTGTGCCAGATAGGGGACGGCGAGGGCGAAGGCGGTTTTGGAGGCATCGGCCTGCACGGCAAACATCGATTCGCCGAAAAACGCGCGCCCGATCTGCACGCCGTAAAGCCCGCCGGCCAGTTTCAGACGGCCGGTTTCATCGGGATACCAACATTCAAACGAATGCGCGTATCCCATTTGGTGCAGCTTGGTGTAGGCCTGCTGCATACCGGCGGTGATCCAAGTGCCGCTCTGCCCCGTGCGCGGGGTGGCGGCGCAGGCGGCGATAACGGCGGAAAAATTGCGGTTTGCCGTAACGGCATAGGGTTTGTTGCGCAGGTGTTTTTGCAGCGAACGGCCGATATGGATTTTAGCGGGAAACAGCACGGTGCGCGGGGAAAGGGCAAACCAGCAGACGGGCTGCCCTTCGCCATACCACGGAAAAATCCCTTGCGGATACGCGGCCAGCAGACGCTCGGGGCTCAAACTGCCGCCCACTGCCACCAGCCCGCCGCGCTCGGCAACGGCGCGGGCAGGGTCGGGAAAACGGCAGCCGTGCGGCGGTAAAATCGGAATGTCCATTTCAAAAAAGCTGTGTTTGGGCGGGCTGCCTGTATCGTAACCCGTTTTATTTCCGTTGCGGCGGTACTGCGCCGCAGCTTTAAAGAGAACGGTTTGGTGGAATGCCCGGGCGGCAGCAGAATCGGCTTCATACTCTCCGTATTGTCTGCGGCTGTTTGGCAGGGAAAATAAAGCGGATTCACGATAGGTGGATGGAAGGGAAGCGGAAAACCTACTGTCGGGCAGATTTTGTACCGACCATAAATCGTGATAAACCATAAACCGTACGCTGAAACATTTCAGACGGCCTGAGTGATGATTCAGGCCGTCTGAAAACCGGGGCAGGGCAGGCGCAATCAGCGTTTGCTTTTTTGCTGGCACGGGCTGCACACGCCATACATATACAAAGCGTGATCCACCACTTGATAGCCGTTTTCTTCGGCGATTCTGTCTTGCAGGCGTTCGATTTCTTCGTTGTGGAACTCGGTTACCCTGCCGCATTTGACACACACGATATGGTCGTGGTGGTCGCCCTGGTTCAGCTCGTAAACCGCTTTGCCGGTTTCAAAATGGTGGCGCAGCAGAATGCCCGCCTGCTCAAATTGGGTCAGCACACGGTAAATGGTGGCCACACCGATTTCGATGCCTTCATCGAGCAAAATACGGTAAACATCTTCGGCGCTCAGATGTTCTTCGGCGTGTGTTTCGAATAAATCCAGAATTTTCAGGCGCGGGCCGGTTACTTTCAGGCCGTTGTCTTTCAATTGGGCGATATTGTTGAAATTGTTTTCCATAATGCTCTCATACCCTTGTGGTGTAATTATCGTTATAATACGCATTTTTAGCGGCTTTGCCCACTATTTGACAATAAAGGTTTTTAATGGCCCGAACCTTTCGGGCGCATTGATCACCAACTATATCCGAGCCCGGACAGGCTGTTTGATGAAAGGTAAAACTTGTGAATAAAATTTTGTGTCCGGCCATTGCCGTCCTGCTGGGGCTGGCGGCCTGCTCTTCCGAGCGCGTATCGCATTTTCCTTCTTACAAACTGAAAGTGGTGCAGGGCAATGAGCTCGATGCCCGCGCCGTGGCATCGCTGCAATCCGGCATGAGCCGCGAACAGGTGCAGCTGCTGCTGGGTACACCGCTTTTGCGCGACCCGTTTCATGCCGACCGTTGGGACTACACGTTCAACATCGCTCGCAACGGCGTGATTTCCGAACAGCGGACACTAACCCTCTACTTCAATAACGACCGATTGGCGCGCGCCGAAGGCAATGCCATCGAATATGCCGTGCAGCAGCTTCAAGCCGGGCAGAGTGCCGAAGTGCAGCCGCAGCCACAGCCCGTGTTCAGGCCCGATGCCCAATAAACTCAGGATAAAAACATGACTGCATTAAGAATTGCCGTTGCCGGAGCCGGCGGGCGCATGGGGCGGGTATTGGTGGAGGCCGTCAGCCGCCACCCCGAAGCCATATTGAGCGGCGCACTCGAGCGCGCCGGTTCGCCGGCCTTGGGTTTGGACGCAGGCCATGCAGACGGCCTCAAAACCGGCGTAGTTATCAGCAGCGATGCCGGTGCAGTATTGGCCGCCAGTGATGTGCTGATAGACTTCACCCGCCCCGAATCCACGCTGGCCTATTTGGAGCAATGCTCCGCAACCGGCGTAAAAATGGTGATCGGCACCACAGGCTTCGATGAAGCAGGCAAAGCCGCCATTCAGACGGCCGCCGAAAAAACCGCCATCGTGTTTGCCGCTAATTACAGCGTGGGGGTCAATCTCACATTCCATATCCTCGACACCGTAGCCCGCGTATTAAACGAAGGCTACGATATCGAAATCATCGAAGCACACCACCGCCATAAAGTCGATGCCCCCAGCGGCACAGCGCTGCGCATGGGCGAAGTGATTGCCGGCGCACTCGGCCGCGATTTGAAGCAATGCGCCGTTTACGGCCGGCAAGGGCACACAGGCGAACGCGATCCGCAAACCATCGGCTTTGCCACCGTGCGCGGCGGCGACATTGTCGGCGACCACACCGCCTTGTTTGCGGCTGACGGCGAGCGGGTGGAAATCACCCACAAAGCCTCCAGCCGCATGACTTTTGCCGCCGGCGCCGTGCGTGCAGCGGTATGGCTGGCCGCCCGTCCAAACGGCTTGTTTGATATGCAGGACGTTTTGGGTTTGAGAAAACAGTAGGCCGCTGTTTGATTTTATTTGGCAGCAAACCTCAGACCGTTTGAAAATATGAACTGCGCCCCAAAAGTTGGACACTTTCCAACCCATTAAGGTGCAGTTCTCTTATATCTCAATATACCCCTGTTACCCGGTGCGCAGCCAACAGTGTACCGTATAGCACTTCAACATCTCACGCATACGCCTGTATCGTTGGATATCGGCCCTCTAGCCGCACTTCAAAACCCGTAGGCTGTCCTATGAAGGAGTGTTCCCTTTTTTGTAGCCAATCCCGACCACGAAAAAACCAGGAGGAACCGATTGGAGAACTGTGTGTTGCAGGGGCCGAAAACAAACTGCCTAAAGCACATGAAAGCTCCCAGAGAAAAGCAAAAGAACGCCGCCAAACCGTCCAAATGTAGAGGGTAATGCCCACCAAACTATATCTATTGCACAGCGCCATCCTGTCCAAAACAGCTTTTATTATCCCTGATCCTGATGCGTAGGATAAAGCTGCCGTTGCCGAAGTTTATGCTCGCTATAAAGACCCTGCGGCCATTGGTGGGTTACTACCGTATTGGCGTGGAATAAAAAGTAAAGTGTGGCGCATTATGGGTTTATTGGGATTGAAAACTAAAGTCCGCAACAAAAAAGCCTCCGTCCGCAGGCAATAGGGTAAATTTCGGACAATATTCTTAATCGTGAATTTATTGACAGATAAGTGGCTGACCGATATTGCGGAGTTTAAAAATGCACAGAAGGCAAATGGTACTTATCGCCTTCTTTAAGCCACAAGTCAAAACGCTAAGATAGGTAGAGCAAATGCCGGTTCAGTCATTTGGCCGTCTGAAAGGTAAAATCCCGCTGCTGCATTCTGGTCGGAGCGTTTCTTTAAGTACATTGAAAACACAAAACTTCTATGGGGAAGGTACGTTGACGGTGGTGGAACCGGCAGCTGTATAGATGATTACATACTTATCATAATGATGAGTGGATTAGGCTAAACTTAAAAAAGCCTATTCCTGTCGGTTGCAGAACTCAGCTTGAAAAGTATTTTTGAAACATATGCTTAACTTGTCCAAGTTTTTTGTGGGAGCAGTGCAATATTTTCAGACGGCCTTGTTGCTTCTTTATAAAGACACGCAGGGGAAACCGGTTTAAAATAACTGCTTCAAATCCTTACCAGGCTTAAATAGGAATTCACATGAAAATCAGCACCCGATTTGATGCTGGCGCAGTAACGGTAATAGACGCGCAAAACCCTGCCGACATCCGCCTGAAATTGCGTCCCGACAATGCTTCCGATTTTGCCCAATGGTTTTATTTCCGTCTGCAGGGTGCGGCTTATCGGAATTGTGTGATGCGCTTTGAAAATGCTGCAGCTTCAGCTTATCCGGACGGCTGGAAGGATTATCAGGCTCTAGCTTCTTATGATCGTCAAAATTGGTTCCGCGTACCCACCCGTTACGAGAACGGTGTGTTGGTTATCGAGCATACGCCGCTGACCAATAGTGTGTATTACGCCTATTTCGAGCCGTATTCTTACGAACAGCACTTGAATCTGCTCGGCGATGCGCAGGGCAGCGGGTTGTGCCAGATAGACGATTTAGGCAGCACTGTTGAAGGCCGCGACATCAACCTGCTCACCATTGGTAATCAAGCTGCCAGCGATTTTAAAATATGGATTATTGCCCGCCAGCACCCCGGCGAAACCATGGCCGCATGGTTTGCAGAAGGCCTGCTCGCGCGCCTGCTTGACCCGCAGGATCCAACTGCCCGTGTGCTGCTGGATCAGGCCACATTCTATATTGTGCCCAATATGAATCCGGATGGCTCCGTGCACGGTAATTTGCGCACCAACGCCGCCGGTGCCGACCTTAACCGAGAATGGCAGAATCCGACTGTTGCGCGCAGCCCTGAGGTTTATTATGTGCGTAAAAAAATGCTCGAAACCGGAGTGGATTTGTTTTTAGATATTCATGGTGATGAAAATATACCTTTCGTGTTTGTTGCAGGTACAGAAGGCATACCCTCGTATAACGACCGCATCATTGATTTGGAAACCCACTTCAAAAACGCATTTTCTGCTGCCAGCCCCGACTTTCAAGACGAACACGGTTATGCGAAAGATGCGTCCGGCCAGGCTGATATGACGATGGCTACCGCTTGGGTGGGCGAACAGTTCAAATGCCTGGCTTATACGCTGGAGATGCCGTTTAAAGACAACCATAACCTTCCTGATGACGATTTCGGCTGGAACGGCCAGCGCTCGTTGAGGCTGGGCGAAGCAGCGTTGTCTGCCATTTTAAGTATGCTGCCGCATTTGCGTTAAAGGCAGCAGTGGGTGTGGCCCACAAATTGTATCAGGCCGTCTAAAAATCTGTTTCAGGCGGCCTGATATTTTTCAGCATTCAAAAATATCATTAAGAAGTTTTTTGCCGTTGTTTCCGCGCAGGTGAGAGCCAGAGGGGTAATATTGAAGTGTCGGTGAAACAAAGCTTAGATGCTGAGCATTCGGATTCCTGCCTATGTGGGCATGTCGGTATTTAGGCCTTTCAGACGGCCTTCAGGTATTTTTCAAGAGTCCCGGCTTGAATCTGTCGAATATTGAATCAGCCGTAGCGGCGTTGGAAATCGTGCATAAAGCCAATCAGTGTTTCTACGCCTTGCAGGGGCATGGCATTGTAGAGGCTGGCACGCATGCCGCCCACGGATTGATAGCCCTGCAGCATTTTCAGGCCGGCATTGCCGGCTTTTTGCACGAAGCAATGGTCGAGTTCGGGGCTTGGCGTGCTGAATACGACATTCATTTTTGAGCGGGCATCCGGCCGGATATTGTTGATGTAGAAGCCGCCGCTGCTGTCGATGGCAGCGTAGAGTTTGGCGGCTTTCAGCGCGTTCACCGTTTCCATCTGAGCCACGCCGCCTTGCGCCAGCAGCCAGCGGAACACTAAGCCTGCAATATAGATGGGATAAGTAGCAGGGGTGTTGTGCATACCTTGGCGGCCGACATGGGCCTGATAGTTCCACACATCGGGCACACGCTTACAGCAGCGTTCGAGTAGATCTTCGCGGATAATCACCACGGTGGCGCCCGCCGGGCCAATGTTTTTCTGTGCGCCGGCATAAATCACGCCGAAGTTGCGCACGTTGATGCGGCGCGACAAAATATCGCTCGACATATCGCAGACCAACGGCGGCATATCTGCGCCCGGTTCGGGTAGAGTGCCGTATTGCAGGCCGTTTACGGTTTCGTTGCTCGCAAAGTGCACAAAAGCCGAGTGCCGGCTGGTATGCCAAGTATTGGCGGGCGGCAGGTCGAGATAGTTGTAAGCCTTGCCGTCGGCCGCCAGATGGATTTCGACATCGGAGAGTTTGCCCATCTGTTTGTGGGCCACTGATGACCAATTGCCGGTTACTACTGAATCTACCCGTCTGAATCCGTTGGCGAAATTCATCACCACCATGTTGAACTGCGAGCTGGCACCGCCCTGCATAAACAGAATTTTATAGTTGCGGGGAATATCCAGCAGCGTGCGTAAATCCTGATCGGCATGGTGGAGAATGCTCATAAACACATCGGAGCGGTGGCTCATGCTCATCACGGGAAAGCCGGTGCCGTTGTAATCGAGCATTTCATTTTGTGCGGTACGCAGCACCGCATCGGGCAGCACGGCGGGGCCGGCAGAAAAATTATAAACGGGGTGGGGTAACATATCGGTATGCCTTGGAAAGAAATCTTACACGGTATGGTTTGTACACCGAAGGGCGGGAAATCAAAACGCAATGCGTGTTCTCAGGGAGCGTGTTCTCATGGTTTTCCGGCGCATAACCCAAAGCGGGCAGAGCGGTTGATTCTAGTCGGCACTCAAGCGTTGCGCAAGGCAGACGGGTAGATTCGGAAGAAGCAAGATTTTTTCAGACGGCCTCGGGAAGTGGTGCGCTATTGTGAACCTGCTTCGTTTCCGCTGCGGCATTACTGCGTCTCAACACAAAGAGAACGGTTTGGTGAAGCTGCCCGAACACCAAGCGGCAATAGAGCCGGTTCCGTATTATCTGTACTGTCTGAGTTTGCCGTGTATCGAAAATGGAGCAGGTTCACGCTGTTTCACATTTCGTGCCGGCTTGTTTCAGACGGCCGGAGAATAAAGCGACAGCCAAAGATAATGCCCGGCGATGCCTAAAAACCAAGCCAAACCGATGCGGTTGTTTTCTAAAAAGGTGCGGAAACACACCCAGCGGTCGCGGGTTTGGATTTGGCGGTATTGCTGAAACTGCCAGTAAACCGTGAGCGGCAGCACTATCCAAAAAGGCCAGGTTGCACCGATTTGCCAACCCAACACCGCCATCAGGGCGCTGAACCAAAAATGGCACAACATAATGGCGGATACATCGTTGCTGCCGAAGGTGATAGCCGAAGTGCGGATACCGAGTTTGAGGTCGTCTTCTTTATCGGCCATGGCGTAGATGGTGTCGTAGGCCAGCGTCCACAATACGTTGGCGGTAAACAGCAGCCAGGCCAGCGGCGGCACGGTGTCAGTTACAGCGGCAAATGCCATCGGTATGCCGAACGAAAACGCCAGCCCCAGGTAAAACTGCGGCAACGGGAAAAAGCGTTTGGTGAAGGGGTAGCTCACCGCCAAAAACAGCGCGGGCAGGCTCATCAGCCAGGTTAAGCGGTTGAGCGGCAGCAGGCACAGGGCGGCCGTCAGGCAGAGTATCAGCGCCAGCAATATGGCTTCTTCGGCAGAGACCAGGCCGCGTGCGAAAGGCCGCATTTTGGTGCGCGCTACGGCGCCGTCGATATGGCGGTCGGCAAAATCATTGACCACGCAGCCTGCGCTGCGCATCAGAAAAGTGCCGGCGGCAAACGCCAGCAGAATTGTGAAATCGGGTATGCCTTTTGAGGCAATCCACAATGCCCAAAAAGTCGGCCACAGCAGCAGCAGGGTGCCGATGGGCTTTTCGATGCGCATCAGCCTGCTGTAAATAACCAGTCTGCCGACCACATAGCGGGGCAGAAATTTCAGGAGCAACCGTTTAATGTTCATGTGTGGTATTGGCTTTAATTATCAGTTGTTCAGCCGATGCAGGCCGCTTGTTTCCAAACGGCCTGCATCTTTAATAATGTGATTATAGTCTAATTGTATCCTGCCCATCAGCGGGCTGAACAAAACTTTGCAGCGCGGGCAGAAAGCATTCGGCCAGGCCGAGTGTTTCACCCTGCCAGCGAAACAGCGAGCGGCGCGCCGCCACGGCATAACCATCGAAACCCGCCAGCGGATAACGGGGCGGCAGGGCAGTATATTCAAACGGCGAGCGGGTGAGCGGCAGCGATCCGTCAAACAGCCGCTCGCCGAGCGGGCGCGTGCCGCAATCCAGCAGGCTGCGCCAGTTGGCCGATGTTTGGCGGCACAGGCTGCGCGCCCACACAACGGGTTTGCCGTTTAAACACAGCAACACATCGCGGGCAAACCAGTTTTGCGTTCCACTATTGATCAGGCCGTCTGAAAAAAGAGGGTCGAAACCGCTGTTTCCCAAGTGCAGCAGGTGCACGGAAAAAACGGCGTTTAAACCGCGCAGGGCGGCGGTGAGCGACTGCGCCTGCATGAAGGCGGCTTCGGGAGTTCCGGGTGAGATGTTGTCGGGCAGGCGGTGCCGCCACAGCAGAGGGTTATCCATATCCGATATTATAGCAGCTGCACCTGAAAGAAAGGGCTGCACGGCAAGGGTGCGGTATCGCACCGGAAAGCTGATTGCCGGCTCCGGCTAAGGCCGCCCTTTTACATCGATAATCCACACTTCCGACTGCGACCCCAAACGCAGCGGCACACCCCAAAAGCCGTAGCCGGAAGTAACGAAGAAATGGCCGTTGCCGATTTGCTCGTAGCCGTAGGAGAGGCGGTTGAGAAAGTACACAATCAGATTGGCGGGGGCAATCTGACCGTTGTGTACGTGCCCCGACACCTGCACGTCCACCGGAAGTTTGGCGTGAATTTCAATATCAGTGGGGCGGTGGTCGAGCAGCAAAACGGGCAGAGCAGTGTTTTGATTTTGCAGCAATTGGGCGGTGGTGGGGCGGTTTTCGTCCAAATCATCGTTACGGCCCACCACCAGCAGGCGGTTACCGGCCTTACCGGCCACCACGCTTTCATTGGCGAGAACGCGTATGCCCGCCCGAGTTACTTCTTCGTAGATTTCCCGCTCGTGGCCGAACAGGTCGTGGTTGCCCAAGGTGGCATACACGCCCAACGGTGCGCGCAGTTTTTCAAGGCTGGGGCGCATATTTTCAGCACGGTAGGCAGCAACGTTATCGTCCATCAAATCACCCGGCAGCAGGATAATATCGACTTTTTCACGGTTCATAATGGCGGCCAGCTCGTCTAAGCGTTTGGCGCCGAACAAGATGCCCAAATGCATATCGCTGGCCATACCGATGCGCAGCGGCTGCCCGAGTTTTTTGCCGATGCGGATTTCGGCATGGCGGACAACAGGCGTGTAAGCGTTATACAGCGCAATACCGAACAGGCCGGCCACAAACAGCGGCGCAAACAGCCGCAGGCTGCGCGACATCGGTTTTTGCGGCATAAAACGGCGCAACACCAAATAGAGCAGAAACGTGGCCAGCGCCGCATACATCACAAACAGCATTACCACCATCCACAGCGCCGTCCAGCGGAAAACGGCATGGCCCAACTGCAACAGCAGGCCGGCAATCAGCGAATTGGTTACCAAAAATGCAGCGGCCATCAGCCGGTGCCGGCCATGCGCACCAATAACGGGCACAAGCAGCCATTGCAGCGACCGCCCCAAACCGAACGTAAACAGCTGCATCAACAGCAGCACGGCAACAAAAATCACACTGCGCATAAAACATCCCGGCAAATAACGGCGGCGGATTCTAACATACCGATTCAATAGAAAACGCACATGAAAGTAAAGAAAAGCAACGGCAGAATTTGTTATAATACGCCATTGGATTTTAACGGCTCTTTCCGCATAGAGAGGCCGTCTGAAAAAACATTATTCAAAGGAACACCCAGCCATGAACCAGCCGCAAAGTGCCATTATCCCCGAAAGCAGCAAAGCTGCCGTTTTCATTGAGGCCGACATCGTTGCCGGCAGCCTCGGGCACATTAAAACCGCCTGTGCGCAAAGCCTCGAGGCTTTGACCGAGCTACAGCAACGATATCCCGATGCCGTGCTGGGTTTAACCATTGCGTTCGGCAGCGGAGCATGGGCAGCATTCGGCCATACAGACGAAGGTTGCGAAATCAAACCGTTCCGCCCGTTAGGCAACGGCCTGGCACCTGCCACCCAGCACGACATCATGTTCCATATCCAATCACTGCGCCCCGATGTTAATTTCACACTGGCAATGGCATTGCTGGATATTTTCGGCAGCAGCATCAAAGTGGCAGACGAAACCCACGGCTTCCGCTGGATTGAAAACAGAGGCCTTGACGGTTTTGTAGACGGCACCGAAAACCCCCACGAACCCGATGAGATCAGCCGGATCGGCACCATTGCCGAAGGCAGGCCGGACACCGGCGGCAGTTACGTACTGCTGCAAAAATACCGCCACGACCTGAAAAAATGGAACCGGGTGCCGCTGGCCGATCAAGAAGCCGCAGTCGGCCGCACCAAGCAAACCGATGAAGAATTCAGCAAAGACATACTTCTGCCTGATTCACATCTCGGGCGTGTAAACCTGAAAGAAAACGGCATAGGCTTAAAAATCGTGCGCCGCAGCCTGCCTTTCGGCACCGCCTCCGGCGAACACGGACTGATGTTTATCGCCTATTGCGGCTCGCTGCACAACATCGAAGCCCAGCTTTTAAGCATGTTTGGCGAAACAGACGGAAAAACCGATCTGCTGCTCAAACACGTTACCGCCGCCGTATCAGGGGCATATTATTACGCCCCATCGGTAGAGCGGCTGGCCCGGCTGTAACGGAAAGGCCGAGACGGACATTTCAGACGGCCCTGCAATATTTTGCACCAAAAATATTTTTACACTTCAATATTTTATAAAAAATCAAGCCGTCTGAAAGCAGGAACCCGTCCTTTCAGACGGCCTGCGGGTTCGACACAGAAGTTATCCCTGCGGCACGTTGAGTGCATCTGAAAGTATGTCTGCTCAAACAGCCTAAAGCAAACAGGGGGTAGCCCAAGCTGCCGAACTTGCCGCCGGATGCGGGCTGATTCGGTATTGACGGCAGCAGAGCCGGCACAGCACGAAGGGATACAGACATTGGAAGCAATATCGAATACTGCCGGCCGTCTGAAAGAACAGTGCCAACCTTTCAGACCGGCCCCTTTTTATCGCACCTGCAGCCATATTCCAGCATGATTCGGGTATTTTTTGCCCACAGGAAACGACAGCTGAGAGGAAATACCGCGCAACAGCAAATAATATGGGTGTTTGATGGCGTAGACCCGCTGCCAAAAGGTTTTACATATCGTAAATCGGCTTGCTCTATTGCTGCGTTGCGGTGCCTTGGTTTTAGGGAACTGTTTAGTCAAAGGAGCAGTTGGGTAAGCCGATGAAACGGTAAAATTGGTTTTGTACGATCTGTATAGTTTGGCGGCCTGCAGCTTTGTGCTGGAAATAAAGTGGGTTCGCTCTATCAAAAATTCAGACGGCCGGTTGGTGTTATCGGGCCGTCTGAAAATTTTTCACGCTGTTATATACGCGATAGCCGGGGTCAGCGTTCTTCCATCGGGATAAACGGTAAATCGTCGGGGCCGGTGTAGTTGGCGCCGGGGCGGATGATTTTGCCGTCTTGGCGTTGCTCCAAAATGTGCGCACTCCAGCCGGTGGTGCGCGAAATCATAAACAGCGGGGTGAACATGGCGGTGGGTACGCCGAGTTTTTGGTAGGAAACGGTGGAGAACCAGTCGAGGTTGGGAAACATTTTTTTCTCGTTCCACATCAGGGTTTCCAAACGTTCGGCGATGTCAAACAGGCGCATGTCGCCGGTTTCGGCACTCAGGTCGCGCGCCACTCCTTTAATCACCACGTTGCGCGGGTCGGATAGGGTGTAAACGGGGTGGCCGAAGCCGATAACGATTTCTTTGCGGCCGATGCGTTCGCGGATGTCGGCCTCGGCTTCATCGGCGTTGCGGTAGCGTTTTTGGATGTCGTAGGCCACTTCGTTGGCTCCGCCGTGTTTGGGGCCTTTGAGTGCGCCGATGGCACCGGTGATACACGAATAAATGTCGGAGCCTGTGCCGGCAATCACGCGCGAGGTAAAGGTGGAAGTGTTAAATTCGTGCTCGGCATAGAGAATCAGTGAAATGTGCATGGTTTTCACATGGGACTTGCCGGGGCGTTTGCCGTGCAGCAGGTGCAGGAAGTGGCCGCCGATGCTGTCTTCTTTGCTTTCTACTTTGATGCGCTTGCCGTTGTGTGAAAATTGATACCAATAAAGCAGCATGCTGCCCAGGCAGGCGATTAATTTGTCGGCGATGTCGCGCGCTTCGCTGGCGGGTTGGCTTTCGCGCTCGGGATGTACGCAGCCGAGCATGGATACGCCGGTGCGTAAAATGTCCATCGGGTGGGGTGTGGGCGGGCAGGCTCTCGAGCACTTGAATCACGCGCAAGGGCAGGCCGCGCAGGGATCTTGTAGGCGGCCAGTTCGAATTTGTTGGGCAGATAGGCCGTGAATCAGAAGGTGGGCAACTTCTTCAAATTCGCAGTGTTTTGCCAAGTCGAGAATGTCGTAACCCCGGTAGCTCAGGTCGTTGCCGCTGCGGCCTACGGTACACAGTGCGGTGTTGCCCGCAGCCACGCCTGAGAGGGCTACGGATTTTTGGGTTTGAAAGCGGGGGCTTCGGTAGTCATTCGGATTCTCCTTTTTTGTGGTTTGGTGTTTTTTCAGATGGCCGATCCTGCAATGCAAGGCCGTCTGAAAGGCTTTTTTGCCGGCAGTTGTTATTTGCTGAACAAAGCGTCTAATTTTTGCTCGAAATCGTGGTAGTTGGGGTGTTCGTAGAGTTCGGCACGGGTTTGCATGGTGCCGATTACGTTGGCTTGGGTTCCTTCGCTCATAATCGCTTGGTAAACATTCAGCGCGGCTTTGCTGGCGGCGCGGAAAGCGGAGAGGGGATAGAGTGCGAGTTTACGCCGTTTTCGGCCAGCTCTTGCCGGGTGTAGAGCGGTGTGGCACCGAATTCGGTGATGTTGGCCAGCACCGGCACGCTCACGGCTTCGGCAAATTTTCGATACATGCTCAGCCCGGTTACGGCTTCGGGGAAAATCATGTCGGCACCGGCCTCCACGAAGGCTCGGGCGCGCTCGATGGCTGCCTCCAAGCCTTCTACCGCCAGCGCATCGGTGCGCGCCATAATCACGAAGTTTTCATCAATGCGGGCATCTACGGCGGCTTTGATGCGGTCGGTCATTTCGTTTTGCGGCACGATGGCTTTATTGGGGCGGTGGCTGCAGCGTTTCTGGGCCACTTGGTCTTCGATATGCACGACCGCCACGCCGGCACGCTCGAAGTTGCGGATGGTGCGGGCGATGTTGAAAGCGCCGCCCCAGCCTGCATCGATGCCCACTAATAGGGGGTGTCGACATTGTCGGTGATGCGGCGGGCGTCAATCAACACATCTTCATATGGAGGCAATGCCCAAATTGGGAATATCGCACGAGCAGGCTGCTACGCCGCCACCGGAAAGGTAAATGGCTTTGAAGCCGCTGTGGGCGGCAAGGCGGGCGAAATAGGCGTTGATGCAGCCGGCAACGGCTAAAGGATTTTCGGTTTGAACGGCCCGGCGGAACCGCAGGCCGGCAGCATGCATATTCATTTATGGTGCTCCTTTTGTGTTGTTTTTTCTTATGTAGGCGAATGTAGTAATTTTTAAAATTGCTGTAAAACTCAAAATTATGGTGGAATCCATTAAAAATTTTAATGGCGGTGAAATAGGGCTTTGCCGCATCAGGCATAGGGGTGGAGATGCGCCGTTTCAGGCCGTCTGAAACCATGTTGAATCAATTATTTTTAAACGGGTTTGTTTGGAAAACAATGCAGTTTTGAGTTGATGTGATGGAATAAAACCGGCTCGGTATAAAAAGAGGCCGTCTGAAAAGACGGCCTGAAAAGTGCTCTTACAGATGGGAGTGTCTGCAGAGAGATTCGGATAAATTTAAGCTGGAGAAACTTTCAAACGGGCAGGGATATCTGCATATTCTCGGATAAAATTCAGCATGATGCGCCCTGCTTATTTAAGATGTTTGCAAAATATAAATAAGCCGCCCAACCGGATTCTGCCTTAAGAAACCTTGCTCATCCACAAAGGTGCGCCGGCAGCGATGGCTGCGGGAATATCGTCTGTGTCGGTTACCACGGTAATGCCGGCCTGACGCAGGGCGGAAACGGCTTTAAGCGTACCCTCGGGTGTGTAGCCACGGCAGGCGGAAAGATTGACGATAACGTGCCAATTGTCGTTATACCAAGCCAAATGCTGCGCGGTTTCCAAAACGGCGTGTTCGGTTGCCAAACCGCCGAGAATAATGGTTTGGGCGTTTTGGGCATAGAGCCATTCGATCAGGCCGGTGCTGCGGCTTTCCTTGTTGTCGTGAAAGCAGACACCGGCAGCTTTGTCGCCTTCGGCTTCGATGGCGTGGTCGTAGTCGGCGGGGCAGGGAAGACCTTTGAGCAGATGGATGCCGCGGCAGTCTGCAGCATCAGGAAAATGGTTTTCGAGGCTGAATGTGAAGAGATTGTGCGCCGCGCGCTCCCGTCCTCGGCACAAGCTGGCGCACAGGGTTTCTTTGGCGGTTGAAGTGTTTTCCACTAAAACACGCTTTTGGGCGAAACGTGCCTGGCGGTTTAATTCGGGCACAATGTTTTCAGGCTGGTGCACACACTGCTGATCGTTTGCGGCAAAGCAGGAAAAACGGCATTGCGGTTGGATATCGATAGCGATGGTATTCATGATGTTTGCCCCTTGAAAAGTTTGTTGCGGTTTCGGATAGGCGGAATTAATTTCAGATAATCGGTTTGCTTTCCGATGAACGGTATATTATCAAGACAAACGTATTTATACCAACAATTATTTTCAAAAAATGAAATAATTTTTCCAGTTAATATTTTCGGGTTGTAGTTTCAGATGGCCGGATTAACGGTTTTTATTTGAAATAAATGAATTAACTTATTAATTTAAAATTAAAAATTTATTTTATGGCAAGCATGTCGGATAATAAATCGGGTAGGGAATAGTTGTTTTTATGCGACAAGAAAATGGTTTTCTCAGTATAGAAGAATTTGTGAATATTAAATTTCCTTGTAAAACAAATTGATATTTTAATTTTGGTTGGCAAGTGGATTTTACTGCCGGTTTGATTGTTGGATAAGCGGCATCGTTTTTCCGGCAGGCCGCAATGAATGCGGAGAGCCGCAAACGCGGCATTGCGGGTTACGGGTGAACGTTATCTGCTGCCATTCGTTGTTTAACGCATCATAGAGATGCAGTATGCCGTAACGGCTGCTGCCGGCACCGGTTAATATTTTCAGCGCTTCTGCTGCCTGGCTTGTGCCGATAATGCCGACCAGCGGGGCGAATACGCCGAATACGGCGCAGGCTCCATCGTTTGCCCCGCTGCCCTCAAACAGACAGGCGTAACAGGGCGTGTCGGGCAGGTCGGGGCGGTAAACGGCAAGCTGGCCTTCAAAGCGCGCGGCCGCACCGGAGACCAGCGGTGTGCGGGTGGCAACGGCTGCACGGTTGATAGACACGCGGGTGGGGAAGTTATCGCTGCAGTCGATGGCAATATCGCAATACTGCATCAAATCGTGCAGGCGGGATTCGGTCAGGTGCTCATTTAAAGCGGTGATCTGAGTGCGGCTGTTGATGGCGTTCAGACGGCCTTTCATGGCTTGGGCTTTGCTGTTGCCGATATCGGCTTCAGAAAACGCGGTTTGCCGTTGCAGATTGGTTTCATCGACAGCATCGCCATCGGCGATAATCAGACGGCCCACGCCGGCAGCGGCCAGATAAGGCAGAACGGCCGCGCCCAAACCGCCGCAGCCCACCACTAATGCCGAGGCATCAAGCAGCTTCTGCTGGCCTTCGATACCGATTTCTTCGAGCAGTATGTGGCGGCTGTAACGTAAAAGGTCGCGGTCATCCATATTATATATGATGGGTAGCGGGGGTTAATAGTTGAGGTTTTCGAGGCTGTTGTCAAAGGTGAACGTGCCGCTCTTGCCGCCGGTTTTCTCTTCAAGGTGGATTTGTGAAATAACCATGTTTTTATCCACGGCTTTGAGCATATCGTAAATGGTGAGCAGCGCAATGTTGACGCCGGTTAAGGCTTCCATTTCCACGCCGGTTTTGCCCTCTGTGCTGGCGGCCACCACGGCTTTGACGCGGGCAAGCTGCACATCGACATCGAAATCCACGCGCACATGGGTGAGGGCAACAGGGTGGCACAGCGGAATCAGAAAACCGGTTTGCTTGGCAGCCTGGATAGCAGCCACGCGGGCAATACCGAGCACATCCCCCTTGTTGGCAGAGCCGTCTGCAATATATTTGACGGCATCAGGGGTCATATTGATATAGCCGCTGGCACGTGCCACGCGTTTGGTGGGGGCTTTTTCGCCGATATCGACCATATGGGCTTCGTTGTTTTCGTTGAAATGGGATAAATCAATCATAGTCGTTTCCTGAATGTGTTTTAAATTAAACCGTTAGGTTTCCCTGAACACAACGGCACAGCAGTTTATTCTAATGGATTTTCAGAGTCGGAGCTATGGTTTGGCGAATAAATTATTTTCAGACGGCCTGACCCCCGACAGCCCCGGCGGCCGCCCACTTACATCAAATTACATACCACTACATCGCCAACTATGATGGTTTCTTGTTATGCCTTGATATACAATGAGTTGTATTAATAATGTTAAGAAAGAAACCTTATGCGCCTCCACATTCTGAATAATCCCAAAGATGCTCCGCTGGCCGCAGATGCCGAATTTCTTACCCAAGCGTTGTTCAGGCTGCTGCACAGCGAAACCACCGAAATCGTACTCAATGCTGTAAAAACTCTGGCCGACTGTGAAGACAGCAGTGCCGTTATCGAAGCAGTGCTGCCGCAGCTCAACGAGCGGCAAACCCAAAACCTGATTTTGGCCTGCGGCCTGTTTGCGCAAATGCTCAATATCGCTGAAGACGTACACCACGAGCGCCGCCGTTTGGCGCACGAGCAGGCCGGCAGCCGTGCTGCCGCCGGCAGCGTGGCCGATACCGTAAACAAACTGCGCGAACACCAAATCGATCTGCAAACCGTTCAGCGCCAGCTCGACAACACCTATATCGCCGCCGTGCTCACCGCCCACCCCACCGAGGTGCAGCGGCAGGCCACCTTGAATTTTCACCGCCGCATCAGTGCCCTGCTGCCCAGGCGAGAATACTGCAACAGCGCCGAAGCGTTGGAAGAATTGCAGAGCGAGCTGGACGCAACCCTGTTGGCCTTATGGCAGACCAGCGAAACCCGCCACTTCAAAATCACCGTTAAAAACGAAGTCAATAACGGCGTATCGATTTTTCCGCTCAGTTTTTTCCAGGCCCTTCCCAAGCTTTACCGCAGCATAGAAAAAACCTTTCAGACGGCCTATCCGGGTATCAGAGTGCCCGATATTCTGCAAATCGGCGGCTGGATAGGCGGCGACCGCGACGGCAATCCCTTTGTTTCTGCCGACACCCTGCGCCATGCCTTCACCCGCCATGCCGACACCGTGTTTCATTATTACCGCCGCCAACTGAGCGAGCTTTACAACGACTTGCCGCTGTCGGTGCGCCGTGTCGGCGTGAACGAGGGCGTGCTGGCCTTGTCGGCACGCTCCCCCGACACCGAAATCGCCCACGAAGAAGAACCCTACCGCCGCGCCATTGCCTACATGATGGCGCGGCTGATTGCGCGCGGCCGCCGGCTCGGCCTCACCCTCGGCTGCCACTTCGGCCTGCTCGAACCTTATGGCGGTGCCGATGAATTTATGGCCGATCTGAAAACCATACAGCAATCGCTGCGCGATAACCGCAGCGGCCTTTTGGCCGAAGCCCGGGTGGCCGACTTGATCCGAACCGCATCCGTGTTCGGTTTTTATATGATGCCGCTGGATTTGCGCCAACATGCCGACAAACACAGCGAAGTGGTGGCCGAGCTGTTTGCCCGCGCCGGCTTGGAAAACTACCGCGCGCTCACCGAAACAGAAAAGCAAACCGTGCTGCTGCGCGAACTGCAAAACCGCCGCCCGCTCTACAGCCCCTATGCGGATTACAGCGAACACACCCAAAGCGAGTTGGCCGTGTTCCACGAAGCCCGTAAAATCAAAAACGAATTCGGAGAAAAAGCCGTCAGCCAAAGCATCATTTCCAATTGCGAGCAGCCCAGCGATCTTTTGGCTTTGGCGCTGCTGCTGAAGGAAAGCGGCCTCTTGGTGTTGCAGGAAAACGGCAAACCGCAGAGCCGCATCAATATCGTGCCGCTGTTTGAAACCATCGAAGCACTCGAAAACGCCTGCAACGTGATGGACACCATGTTTGCCCTGCCGTGGTACCGCAGCCTGCTCGAGAGCCGCGGCAATCTTCAGGAAATCATGCTCGGCTATTCCGACAGCAACAAAGACGGCGGTTATGTGAGCAGCTCGTGGGGGCTCTACCAGGCCGAATTGGGCTTGGTGGAACTGTTTGGCCGCTACGGTGTGCGTATGCGCCTGTTTCACGGACGCGGCGGCAGCGTAGGGCGAGGCGGCGGCCCCTCTTACCAAGCCATTCTCGCCCAGCCCGAACACAGCGTGGCCGGCCAAATCCGCATCACCGAGCAGGGCGAAGTGATTACCGCCAAATATGCTGATGCGGGCAACGCCCGCCGCAACCTGGAAACCCTGGTGGCCGCCACCCTTGAAGCCAGCCTGCTGCCGCAGAGCCAAAATCCCGACAGCCGGCTGATGCAGGTGCTTTCCGACAGCGCCTTCAAGCATTACCGCGCTCTGATTACCGCTGACGGGTTTGTCGACTATTTTCTACAAACCAGCCCCATTCGGGAAATCGCCAGCCTCAATCTCGGCAGCCGCCCTGCCAGCCGTAAAACCCTCGCGCGGATTCAAGATTTGCGCGCGATTCCGTGGGTGTTTTCCTGGACGCAAAACCGCCTGATGCTGCCCGCGTGGTACGGTTTCGGCAGCGCGGTGGAAGAACTGTGCGGTCAAGACGCAGGCCGTCTGAAAGCCTTGCAACACCACGCCCGCAACAACCCCTTTTTCCAAGCCATGCTCTCCAATATGGAGCAGGTGATGGCCAAAACCGATTTGACCCTGGCCGAGAACTACGCCTCGCTGAGCGAATCGCCCGCGCGTGCCGCCGAAATATTTGCTCAGATTAAAAACGAATATCTCAAAAGCCGCCGGGCGCTGCTCGATATTCTGCAAACCGAAGAGCTGCTCAGCGGCAACCGAACGCTTGCCCGCTCGCTCGCTTTGCGTATTCCTTATCTGAACGCCCTGGGCGGCTTGCAGGTGGCCCTGCTCAAACGCCTGCGCCAAGAGCCGGACAACGCCTATCTGCTGCAAATGGTGCATCTCACCATCAACGGCGTGGCGCAAGGCCTGCGCAACACCGGGTAAGGCGGGGTTGGTAAAAAGCCGTCTGAAAACCGGCATGGGTTTTCAGACGGCCTAAGCGGGTTTGCAAAAGTTTCAGAATCCGATATGCGTCATACCATATATCGATATGGTGAAACACAAAACGAAGCAAGACAGCGGGCAGCAGACCCCCCCCAATACCGCTAAAATAATCAGGGCAGCAGGGGGGGGCTTTGCTGCACCATTTGCTGCCTGCGGTGGGGCAGCCTGCTGCGGATCAACTACGCTGCAAGCCGAAGCCGTTTCGGCGGTGCTCCTCTTTGAAGCCGGAAGCGGGTAGGGCTGCACCGCCTTGTGCCGTTTTACTATATCTTTTTACCGTTTCACGGTATTCAGAACCATTGAAGCCGTCTGAAAAATATGTTCAGACGGCTTCAATGGCTTTGAAATCCACATCAATTATAGCGAACCCGATTTATTTTCGGTAAGGCAGGTGCAGGCGGCATAACCGTTGATGGCGAATCTGCTGATGTTTCAGCAGTCGGCACATCTTGAGCCGGTGCGGGCAGGGCTGATGTCAATTCCATTCCAAAACTGAGCCACAGTTGTGGTCTAAAATTGAGCCACCCTATGAGCGGTGTTTCATCCGGTAAGAATCATTGCCCGTCTCAAAAATATCGCAGCAATAAGTCAGACGCTCCA
>NZ_JADGLG010000042.1:0-23562 GCF_015235335.1 Neisseria sp. 19428wB4_WF04 | reverse complement strand
CATGCATAACATCCAGGTTGGGCTCCGCTGTGTGATAAAGCGGAGCAGTTTATAACAAACGGAGAGTGGCTCAATTTTGGAGCACAACTCCCCGTTTCCCTGGCTCAGTTTTGCACGATATTTAACAGTCAGGCAAAGGCGGGATTTTCTGTATCCGGTAAAACACCATAACGGGATGGTTACAAAGCAGCTGCGGCCTTTGGCACTGCAAGCAGGAAAATGCAGACTTTGGGGCAGAATAAAATACTTTTTCAACCCAGTTTCAACTTATCAGCCCTATTTCTTCACAGCCCTGCCCCTTGCCCGCACCTGCCTTCAAACCCACCGCAGCTATACGTCAAATGCCGACCGCCCATCGGGGCGGAGTGTCTTAAAAAAATTCCAATCATCCATAAGCCCGCTGCGTGTACGGTTGAAGAATAGGAAAGGCGGGCGCACCAAGCGTATTAACCGGGGAAGCCCTATTATGCCGAAAGTATGGTGCGCCCACTTTATTTTCGTTACCGCATTACCGCGCCCCAGCCCTAAAAAGATTTTGCCGGCCGCCCAAGCGGCACAGAATCGGTTTCGTGCAGCCTATTGCAACGGAGTTAGATAGAGGTGCGCCTTCTCCCCCTGCCTGCCGCGCCGTTCCGGGTAAGCGGAAACGGCATGCTCCGGTATTTCAGACGGCCCGGGTTTGCCGATCCGGGCGGGGCATACCCACGCCACACACATACAAAAAACACCCCGCATTTTTGGTGCGGGGTGCGGTCGTTTCCGTGGTTACAGCGAATAATACATTTCAAATTCCAGCGGGTGCGGCGCCATACGGATGCGCTTGACATCTTCTTCTTTGAGCGCGATGTAGCTCTCAATCCAGTCTTTGCTGAACACGCCGCCGCGGGTCAGAAACTCGTGGTCGGCTTTCAATGCTTCCAACGCTTCTTCCAGAGAGACGCAAACGGTCGGCACCAGCGCATCTTCTTCGGGCGGCAGATCATAAAGGTTTTTATCGGCCGGGTCGCCGGGGTGGATTTTGTTTTGTATACCGTCAAGCCCGGCCATCAGCAGGGCGGCAAAAGCCAGATAAGGGTTGGCCATCGGGTCGGGGAAACGCGCTTCGATACGGCGGGCTTTGGCACTGTTCACCGCCGGAATGCGGATAGATGCCGAACGGTTTTTGGCCGAATAAGCCAGCTTGGTGGGGGCTTCGAAATGCGGCACCAGGCGTTTGTAGGAATTGGTCGAGGGGTTGGTGATGGCGTTGAGGGCTTTGGCGTGTTTGATGATGCCGCCGATGTAGTAAAGAGCGGTGTCGGAAAGGCCGGCATAACCATCGCCTGCAAACAGGTTTTGACCGTCTTTCCAGATGGACTGGTGTACATGCATACCGCTGCCGTTATCGCCCATTATCGGTTTGGGCATGAAGGTGGCGGTTTTGCCGAAATTGTGGGCCACATTGTGAATGATGTATTTCATATCCTGGGTCTGGTCGGCACGGCGCACCAGCGTGTCGAACCGGGTGCCGATTTCCATCTGCCCGGCGGTGGCCACTTCATGATGGTGCACTTCAACGGGAATGCCGATTTCTTCGAGCAGGTTTACCATCGCAGAGCGCAAATCCTGACCGGAATCCACAGGTGCAACGGGCAGATAACCGCCTTTCACGAAAGGGCGGTGGCCGGTGTTTTGACCGTCATAGGATTTGCCGCTGCTCCAAGCGGCTTCTTCGCTGTGGATTTGGTAGCGGGTGCCGCCCATGCCGGTTTCAAATTCTATGCCGTCAAACACGAAAAATTCGGGTTCGGGGCCGAAATAAGCAGTGTCGCCGATGCCTGAAGATTTCAGATAGGCTTCGGCACGTTTGGCGATAGACCGAGGGTCGCGGTCGTAGCCCTGCCCGTTTGCGGGGTCGATAACATCGCAGGTAACCACCACGGTGGCATCATCGTAAAACGGATCGAGATAGGCGGTGGCGGCATCGGGGCGCAGCTGCATATCGGAAGCCTGGATACCTTTCCAGCCGCCCATCGAAGAGCCGTCAAACGCCTGGCCTTCTTCAAACCATTCTTCGGGGTCTTCCAATACGGTGCGGGCAGGCACGGTAATATGCTGCTGCTTGCCTTTGGTGTCGGTGAAGCGCAAATCTACAAAGCGCGCTTCGTTTTCTTCGATGAGTTTGACAACTTCTTTAACAGACATAATCTGCTCCTTAAGAGGATAGTGAAAGAGAAAGCGGTTTTAAAACAACCCAATCCGGGTGCAGGCGGAAAACAGGCATTGTGCCACAACCGCCGGAAAAATGGGCGCATAAACGGCATGATGCAGCAATGGGGGCCAATATAGTTTTTGCCGGCAACACCGTCAATAATCTGCCGTGTAAAGCATTTTGGCCGTCTGAACGTTTTTTCAGACGGCCTCCCCCTTACCACAACCTGCCGTAGTGAATGAAATTCCCCATTGTTATACTGCTTCCACTATCGGCAGCGGCCTTTTACTGATTTTCAAGCGGGTTGGCAGTTAGGATGCCGTGTTTAAATGCAATCCATTATACCAATACAGATACAGGCCGAACCTTTATCCGGTCTATGCCCGGCGGGCATAGACCGCCGGCACCTCAGGTTTTATTTTGAAACGGCTGATATATAATGCGCCTGTCTGCGCGGATTCCATTCCGCGTTCGAATGCATTGTTACGGAGCCTGCCGCAATGGCCGCCACACTTCCCCGTTATGCCGTTTTCGGCAACCCGGTTGCCCACAGCAAATCGCCGCAAATCCACCGACAATTTGCCTTGCAGGAAAAGGTGCAGATCGAGTATGACCGCATCTTGGCAGAGCCGGGCGGGTTTGCCGCCGCCGCCGGCCGCTTTTTTGCCGAAGGCGGCTTGGGCGCAAACGTTACCGTGCCGTTTAAAACCGATGCCTATGATTGGGTGGACGAACATTCCGAACGTGCAAAAGCCGCCTGCGCAGTCAATACCATTATCCCGTTGGGCGGCGGCCGTTTCCTCGGCGACAACACAGACGGTGCGGGCTTGGCGGCAGACATCACCGAAGCGCAGGCAACCGCCCTGCAAAACCAGCGCATTCTGATTTTAGGAGCAGGCGGCGCAGTGCGCGGCGTAGTGCCCGTGTTGCTGCAACAGCAGCCTGCCGACATCACCATCGCAAACCGCACCGAGGCCAAAGCGCGGGAATTGGCAGAGCGTTTCGGCATTCGGGCGGCACCATTAAACGGCCTGCCCGCCAACCGTTTCGATATTATCATCAACGCCACATCAGGCAGTTTAAGCAGCGAAATACCGGCAGTTGCGCCCGAAGTGTTCGGCAGCTGCGTGCTGGCCTACGATATGGTATACGGCGCGGCGGCGCAGGCGTTTTTGGATTATGCCCGCCGCAGCGGTGCCCAAAAAACTGCCGATGGTTTGGGTATGTTGGTGGGGCAGGCCGCGTTTTCCTACCGGCTTTGGCGCGGTTTTTCACCCGACATCCAACCCGTTATCCGCTATATGAGGGAGGCCGTCTGAAATGATTAAGTGGCTGCTGGCGCTGCCCTTTGCGGCATTTATCCTGTTTCATGCCTATATATACGGCAGCATCATCACCTATCGCGCCGTAGCACCGCACAAAACCGCGTTTATGAGCATGCGCATGAACGAGTTCCGCGCCCAAGGTAAAGATATCCAATTAGATTACCGCTGGGTGCCCTATAGTCGAATTTCCACCAATCTCAAAAAAGCCCTGATTGCTTCGGAAGATGCCAACTTCGCCGCCCACAGCGGTTTCGATTGGAGCGGCATCCGCAACGCCATGAAGCGCAATCAGCAGAGCGGCAGAATCCGCGGCGGCGGCTCCACCATCAGCCAGCAGCTGGCAAAAAACCTGTTTTTAAACGAAAGCCGCAGTTATTGGCGCAAGGCCGAAGAAGCCGTCATCACCGCCATGATGGAAGCCACCACCGATAAAGACCGTATTTTCGAGCTTTACCTAAACGTAATCGAATGGGACTACGGCATTTACGGCGCCGAAGCCGCCGCACAGCATTTTTATAAAAAGCCAGCCGCAAACCTAACCAGGCAGCAGGCCGCCGAGCTCGCCGCCCGCGTGCCGCGCCCGCTGTATTACGCCGATAATCCGCGCGACCGCAGTTTGCACAGAAAAACCAACATCATCATGCGCCGTATGGGCTCTGCCGCATTGCCGGATACCGAATAAGGCGCAGCGCAAACCCGCAACTACCGTAAAGTTCAGGAACGTTTACGCGGAATCCTGAAAAACCACCGGCTTAAAACCTGCCGGCCGTTGCAGCCGTCTGAAAACATCAGGCAGACATTGCCGCCCGAATTAAAAACAAAACGGCACCAAACCGTTTTACTGTTGTTCAGACGGCCTTTGCAAGCCATTCAAGCCGTCTGGAACCTGTTTCCCGTTACCGCCCGTGCGCAGCAGTTCATCATACAAAATACAATCCGCCTGCCCCGCTGCGGCGTTGCTGCGCCTTAACGGGGTAAGCGGATTCATGATCAACATGCCGCCGCCACAAGCGCGCGGTGATAACGGTCGGCAGTATCAACAGCCCGATACCGGCGTTTTTTCTGATTACCCTCCGCGCCCTGCCTATCCAATAATCAATCGATTGCTCAAACCCGCCCCCCCGCCTGCCCGGGAATGACGGCGGCCGAATGTTTTCAGACGGCCTGATGCTTTGCAGAGGCCGTCTGAAAACATCAGGCAGATATTGCCGCCCAAAATAAAAAAACAAAACGGCATCAACCGTTTTGTTGCTGTTTTTTCAGACGGCCTCTGCAAAGCATCAGGCCGTCTGAAAGGCTTTACTGCGCCGTTACACATTCACTTTTGCGGCCACTTCGTTGTAGCTGTCAATTTCGTTGAAATTCATGTAGCGGTAAATCTGATCGCCCTGCTCGTTGATGATGCCGATATTGGCCTGATACTCTTCCACGGTGGGGATACGCCCCAGCTTGGAGCAAATCGCGGCCAGCTCTGCCGAGCCCAGATAAACGAAAGTGTTTTTGCCCAAACGGTTGGGGAAGTTGCGGGTGGAGGTGGACATCACCGTTGCCCCTTCGCGCACTTGCGCCTGGTTGCCCATACACAGCGAGCAGCCAGGCATTTCCATGCGCGCGCCGGCACGGCCGAGCACGCCGTAATGGCCCTCATTGGTCAGCTCTTGCGCGTCCATTTTGGTGGGCGGCGCCATCCACAGGCGCACGGGAATGTCGCTCTTGCCTTCCAGCAGTTTGGAAGCGGCGCGGAAGTGGCCGATATTGGTCATGCACGAGCCGATAAACACTTCGTCAATCGGCGTGCCCGACACTTCAGACATGAATTTCACATCATCAGGGTCGTTCGGGCAGGCCACAATCGGCTCTTTGATGTCGTCCATATTGATTTCGATAACGGCGGCGTATTCGGCATCCGGGTCGGCTTCCAATAGTTGCGGGGCGGCCAGCCAGGCTTCCATGGCTTTGATACGGCGCTCCAGCGTGCGCGGGTCTTTATAGCCGTCTGCAATCATGTTTTTCATCAACACGATGTTGGACTTCATGTATTCGATAACCGGCTCTTGGTTGAGCTTCACGGTGCAGCCTGCGGCGGAGCGTTCGGCAGAAGCATCGCTCAATTCAAACGCCTGCTCTACTTTCAAATCGGGCAAGCCTTCGATTTCCAGAATGCGGCCGGAGAAAATGTTTTTCTTGCCGGCTTTGGCCACGGTGAGCAGACCCTGCTTGATGGCATACAGCGGAATGGCGTTTACCAAATCGCGCAAGGTAACGCCCGGTTGCAGTTTGCCGCTGAAACGCACCAACACGGATTCGGGCATATCGAGCGGCATCACGCCGGTGGCGGCGGCAAAGGCCACCAAGCCCGAACCTGCGGGGAAGGAAATACCGATCGGGAAGCGGGTGTGCGAGTCGCCGCCGGTGCCCACGGTGTCGGGCAGCAGCAGGCGGTTGAGCCACGAGTGGATCACGCCGTCGCCCGGGCGCAGGGAAACGCCGCCGCGGGTAGAGATAAACTCGGGCAGCTCTTTGTGGGTTTTCACGTCTACCGGTTTCGGGTAGGCGGCGGTGTGGCAGAACGACTGCATCACCAAATCGGCCGAGAAACCCAAACACGCCAAGTCTTTCAACTCATCGCGGGTCATCGGACCGGTGGTATCTTGCGAGCCGACTGTGGTCATGCGCGGTTCGCAGTAAGTGCCGGGGCGCACGCCCTGCCCTTCGGGCAGGCCGCAGGCGCGGCCGACCATTTTCTGCGCCAGCGAGAAGCCTGCTTTGCTGTCGGCAGGCGCCTGCGGCAGGCGGAATTCGGTGGAGGCGGGCAAGCCCAGCGCTTCGCGGGCTTTGGCGGTTAAGCCGCGGCCGATAATCAGGTTGATGCGGCCGCCGGCCTGCACTTCATCGAGCAATACTTGCGATTTCAGTTGGAATTCGGCAACGGTTTCGCCGTTTTTCACGATTTTGCCTTCATAGGGCAGAATATCGACCACATCGCCCATTTTCAGCGCGGAAACATCCACCTCAATCGGCAGTGCGCCCGAGTCTTCTTGGGTGTTGAAGAAAATCGGGGCGATTTTGCCGCCCAGGCACACGCCGCCGTAGCGTTTGTTCGGCACAAAAGGAATATCCAGGCCGGTGTGCCAGATCACGGAGTTGGTGGCAGATTTGCGCGAAGAGCCGGTGCCGACCACATCACCCACATAGGCAACGGGGTGGCCTTTGGCTTTCAGCTCTTCCAACAATTTGATGGGGCCGACTTCGCCGGGTTTGTCGGGGCTGATGCCCTCGCGCGGGTTTTTCAGCATGGCCAACGCGTGCAGCGGGATATCGGGGCGGCTCCAAGCATCGGGCGCGGGAGAGAGGTCATCGGTGTTGGTTTCGCCATCGACTTTAAATACGGTAACGGTGATTTTTTCGGGCACTTTTTCGCGTGAGGTAAACCATTCGGCATCTGCCCACGATTTCAGCACGGCTTGGGCGTGAGGGTTGCCTTGCTCGGCTTTTTCCTGCACATCGTGGAAAGAGTCGAACATCAAGAGGGTGTGTTTCAGCCCTTCTGCGGCAACCGGTGCCAGTTGTTCGTTGTCGAGAAGCTCAATCAGCGGGTGGATGTTGTAGCCGCCGAGCATGGTACCCAGAAGTTTGGCGGCGTATTCGGGCGACACCAGCGGGCTGTGTACGCTGCCTTCGGCAACGGCTGCCAAAAACGAGGCTTTCACTTTGGATGCATCGTCCACACCGGGCGGCACGCGGTTGGCGAGCAAATCTACCAAAAACCGGTCTTCGCCTGCAGGCGGTTTTTTCAACAGCTCCACCAAATCGGCGGTTTGCCGGGCGGTGAGCGGGAGGGCGGGAATGCCCAGAGCTTCGCGCTCTGCGGCGGCTTTGCGATAGGCTTCTAACATCTTATTGTTCCTTTTAGTGGTTTTTCTTCTGGGAACGCCGCACATTGTAGTGCTGCGTAGTTTCCAAATCATAAACCAATTTTGTGTAAATAGGAACTTTCTTTTGCAGCGGCCCGATAGAATTAAAGGCCGTCTGAAAAGGGTTTCAGACGGCCTTTGGGATACGCCGGCATCAGTGTTTGCGCCTGCGCGAAATGCACACCGACCATGCCA
The DNA here is from genome assembly GCF_015235335.1 of Neisseria sp. 19428wB4_WF04. NCBI lineage: Bacteria > Pseudomonadati > Pseudomonadota > Betaproteobacteria > Neisseriales > Neisseriaceae > Neisseria > Neisseria sp. 19428wB4_WF04. The sequence continues at coordinate 15,937 of NZ_JADGLG010000042.1, read as the reverse complement.
GCAGCAGGTTCAGTTGGGCCAACACCACCACAGCGGCTGCTTTGACCAAATCAATCAGTGTCCGATTGCCTACAATGGGGTTAAAAAGCAGGCTGCGGTGGTTGTTGACAATCAGATAAGCCGTCAGCAGCCACAACGACCAGGTTACGGCAAAAATCAACATGCTTTTGGTGCTGATAACCGGATTGGGATTGCGCGCTTTGCGGATAACCATCAGTTCGCGCAAGTCCTGAACTTGTTCGGGCATAAGCTTCTCCTTGTTTTACTATGATAAAGATGCCGTGCGGCAAACATCCTACTGCACGCCCCTGTCGGGGCTGACCCAGGTGGCTTTGCGCTGCTTGTCGCGCAAAAGCGCTTTGGGGAAACCGTGAATCAGCGTGATGCTGTTCAGCAGCCAGAAAGCGTAGGGATACCAAATACAGCTGATGAAATAGCGGAACAGGTTGCCTTCATAGCGGCTGTCGATAAACATGCTCACGGAAAACTGCAAAATAAACATCATGAAAGTAACCAGGCTCGCCACTTTGAGCAGCACAAAATCGTGCGGGTGGCCGAGTGCCCACTCCGCCAAACCCACAATGGTGATGGCCAAGAGCGAATACGCCCACAGCAGGGTGATGAAATATTCGGCATAAAGCGGCCACAGGCGGATATGGTGCAGCCGCCAGATGTTTTTGAAATACTTCAAAACCACTTCCGCCCCGCCCTGCGCCCAACGCAGCCGCTGACGGTAGAGGCCGCGTATGGTTTCGGGCATCAGCACCCAGCACAGGGCGCGCGGTTCGTAGGCGATGTTGTAGCCGGCGATTTGGGTTTTCCAACTCACATCGATATCGTCTGTAATCATGTTGTCGCTCCAGCCGCCTATGCTGAGCAGCACGTCTTTGCGTATGCACATAATCACGCCCGATACGGTAAACAGCGTGCCGACAACGCTTTGCGAGCGTTTGATCAGGCCGATAATCGAGCTGAATTCGGCCACCTGCAGCTTGCCCAGCACCGTGCTGCGGTTGCGCACGCGCGGATTGCCGGTAACGGCACCCAATTCGGGGTTGTCTTCCAGGTTTTGAATCATGTATTCGATGGCACTGTAGTCGAGAACGGCATCACCATCGATGCCGACAATATATTTGCCCAATGCGTGGTGTGCGCCGTTATTCATAGCCGAGGCTTTGCCGCCGTTGGGTTGGTCCACCACAACGATTTTTTCGGCTTTCTCCGCCCAGCAGCGGATGATTTCGAGCGTGTTGTCAGTGCTGCCGTCATTGATGAAAATCAGCTCGTAATTGGGGTAGGTTAAATTGAGCAGGTGGGGTATCGATGTGTCGAGGTTGTCTGCCTCGTTGTAGCAGGGAACCAACACGCTCACCATGGGCGCATACCCTTGATACATAAACTCAGGCTCGCCTGCCCTGTTTTCAAAAAACAGAAAATAAAAAACGCCCGAAACCGTCCAATACACGGCCATCATGCCCGGATAGAGCATCACGAATGCCGCCAAATATTCATACCAGTCCATCGGAAGTTCTGCCCTTGCTGTGCGTATTTGAAACGTTTGTTTTGATAACGGGGTTTGTTTTCAGACGGCCTCACACCCTATGGCGGCAGGCCGTCTGAAAATAAAGCTTACCGGCAGCCTGCCGGTAAAACCGGGCTCAGCGCTGCACCGAAAATACCGGTTTGATGGTTTTCAGCGGCGGCCTGTCCTGCAAAAAGTCATCAGAATAGTAGGCCAGATTTTTCACGCCTTCTTTTTTGAGCAGGCTCATCCACCCTGCCAGTTCTTTCCCGCCAGCAGGCTGCCCGGTGCGCGGATCGGCCGTCTGAAGTTCAAACACGGTTTTATCGAGCGGCACACCGCTGCGCTTGACTCCGGCCACCAAACCGACCAACCGGCGGGCGGCTTCTTTAGGGCTTAACGGCTGCCCGTTTTCCAGGTAGGGCAGGGCCGTGAAGGCGGTGTAATCGTAGGCCGCTGCAAATGCGGGCAGGCTTTGGGCGGGCAAACCGCCATCAAGGCTGCGCACGGTTTTCATGCCGTTTATGCCGTTGAAGCTGTATTTCAGCGCCGTTTGTTTGAGCAGCTTGGAATAGTCGATTAAATCACCACGCTTATCTCCGCCATCGCGGAACACCAGACCGTTGAAGCGGCTGCTGAACGCCAAGTCTTCATAAATTTCGGCTGCGGCGCGGCGGTTTTCGGCACCATCGGGCGAAAGGCGCAAAGGGCGGCCGGCCTCGGGTTTGCCGGTGCGGCTGCCGGAAACGTAACCGCTGCCCAAGTCGAAAGCCGTCAGCGGCATCTGCGCATACACTTTCACATTGGCGCGCGTCATCAACTGCCAGGCCACGCGGCTGAACAGGTCGGCCTTCACTTTCAGATGGCGGTTGGGAAAATACGCGGCTTCCGCCACTCCGTTTCCATCATCATCAGCAAAGGCCTGCAGATACACGGTGGTGATGCCCATTTTGTAGATGCGTTCGATGAGTTTGTCGAAATTGCGCGCAAACTGTGCGGGGTCGGGGGTGTACAGACGGCCCAAATCAATATGCACGGCGCGCTGGTGCGGCGGGGTAAACATCTGCCCCTCCAAATAGGCTTTCATCAGCGGATAGCCGGTTTCGTTGTCAATCAGGGCGCGGCCGATGCTGCGCTGCTCTGTGGTGTTGGGGGTTTCGTCAAACAGGGTAAAGTCGTTGTCCAGCCCCACTTCGGCGGCGATTTCGCGGGCGGTTTCGTTAAAATGACCGTAAGGCCACACAATCACATTCGGGCGCACGCCGGTGCGGGCGGCGATGATGTCTACCGAGCGTTTCAAATCGTTGCGCACGCGCTGCCGGTAGGCATCACGGGTTTCGTAGCGGCCGTTTTTATATTCGGGAAACACGGCGGCAAACTGCGAGCCGGCGGGATTACCCGTGATGCTGCGGTGCAGGTCGTGGGTGTGCGAGGCGATTTCCACCAAGCCGCTTTTCTGCATCTCGCGCACCTGCTCCCAAGTGATGAAGGCCGAGCGCGGCAGCTTCTGTTTGCCGTAATCGACAAGGCCGCCCTGCGGGGTTTCCATCCAGCCCGTCACCAAGGCGAAAACCGCCGGATAATCAAAGGCTTTCAGCAACGGATAGATTCTGGTGTAGAAGCTTAGGTAGCCATCGTCAAACGTAAGCAGCACGGGTTTGGGCGGCAGCTTGGCGCGGCCTGCCCTTGCCGCTTCGATCTGCTTGAAGCTCACGGGGGTGTAGCCGTTGTCGCGCAGCCAGTTAAAGTGGGCGGCCAGCCTTTGCACGGTGATGGTTTGCGGAAAGTAACGGCGTTGGATTTCACCCTTCATTTCCCGCTCTTCCTTAGTTTTGATAACGGGAGCGGTTTCATCGACTACATCGTGATAACACATCACGCCGTAACGCACATCGGCGGCATAAGCGGCTTGCAGCATAATGAGGCCGGCGAGGAGGCCGGCGAAGAGGCGTTTGCAGTTCATGTTTTTCTGCCTTCGGTAATCTTGGTTTCAATGGAATGCCGGCTGGTGTTTTCAGACGGCCTTGAAGCCGGAGCCCGAGGCCGTCTGAAAAGCAGACATTCGGTCAGTAAAACTTCACGCTCAACTTGGCGCCGCCGAAGTTTTGATATTCGAGACTGCCGTCATACATAGCACGGCGGCGGCCGAACTCGTAACCCAGCGCGGCGCGGCGGCCGAAACGCCAATCGTGGCCGTATTTAATCTGCCAGGTGTTTTCGGCTGGGTGGCCGGCCTGCCGGTAACGCCCCGCGCTGCCGGCGGCGGTTTGGGTGAACCTGATGCCGTTGTCCAGCGGCAGGGTGTAGGAAAGCGCCAGCTCGCCGCTCACGGTTTTGCTGTTTTCGGGGTTGTAGTAAAAGGCAGAGGGAATATCTTTGTTGCGGCTGTAATCTGTCCACAGCGAGCTGCCCAATTTCCAGCGGTTGTATTGGAAAATATCGTGTGAAAGCCAGGCATGGACGGTTTGGCGGGTGTTGCCGTCATCAAATTTCATCACACTCGCACCCATGCCCGCGCGGGTGGCCGCCGAATGGGTATATTCCGCGCCCAAAGTGTATTCATCGGCATACACTTCCTGCCACAGAGCTTTAACGGGGGTATTGACGCTGTTGGAGGCGGCGCGGGCGGTGAAGCCCACAAAGTCGTTTACGCGCCAATCCGCACCCAGCACAGCGTAAGCCTTGCCGTTAAGCTGTGTGCCGTGCCCTGCTTCGGCATGCACCACCACCGGATAAAGATTGATTTCGGCACCCGCCCCCACCCGGCCTGCACGCAGCGGCCTGCCGTGGTTGGGCACATCGTTGTGCTGCTGCGCAATATAGGCACGGTGGCCGCTGCTGCTGCGCGGGCTGTAGAGTTTGGCAGTTTGCGCCCATTCGGTGCCGTCTGCAGGCGAGGTAGCTTTCATTGCCATGCCGCCGATTTCCAAACGGGCGGCGCGCTCTTCATCGTAAAGCTGCCAAAACCCCTTGTGACCGACATCATCGCGGCCCAGCCCTGCGGATAATCTTGCTGCCGCCCGCCAGTTGCCTGCCGACATATGGGCAGCGGCAGCTTTGCCGTCTATCCACTTTTGTCCGGGTTCGCCCAAATATTCGCGGGCGGCATCGAACCTTGCCAAGGCGCGGTCTTCATGGCCGTCAATCTGCGACAACTCACCGTCCAAAACCATCGCCCACGGGTCGGCGGGGTGTTCGCCGAGCCAGTTCTGCATCAGTTTGTGCGCGCCTTTCACATTGCCGTTCCAGGCTTCCAGGCGGGTATTCCAAAAATATTGGGTATCGTAATACGGGTTTTCCACTTCAACGGTGTGGGTGAAGTCGGGCGTGTATTTTTTCGGATTCCAATGTTTGATTTTTTCTTGAGCGGCCGAAAACTCCATCAAATCGGCATCGGTTTCCGCCAACATCTCCACTAATTCAGGATCAAGTTTGCCCTGCACCGCCATCTGGCGGTTCATGCGCCCGTGCAGCACCTTGCGCGCTTGACGCGGGCTTCCGGCCATCAGCAGGGCCTTAGCATATCCGTCCTGCACATAATCGGGCTGCCTGCCCTGCCCTTCCAGCATCCGGTAATCGCGCAACGCCTGTTTTTCGTTGCCTAAAGCCACGGCGGCGGCCACGCGGTCGCGCAATGCCTGCGTGTGCAGCGGGCTGCCCGCTTCCGATTTGCCGACCACTTCGCCCAGGCTCTCATAAGCCTCACGGATTTGCGCCGGATCGCCGGTTTGGCGGGCGCCACGCAGCAACACAACCGCTTTGGCCGCCTGCAGCCACAAACGGTCTTGTTCGCCGAACCGCTCGGGAAACTGAGCCATAATCCGCTCCTGCTGCGGAAAAAGCTGCAATTGGGCGGCAGTGCGGTAAAGCTGCAAGGCATGGTCACCGTTGGCGGGGTCTGCTTCAAACAGGCGCTGCTGCTCGGCCAGACGCTCGGTGAGCGGCTGCGTGCGCTGTTTCAGATAGGCTTGGGCGTTGCGTATGCCCTTATCGTTACCGAAACGCCTGAGGTAAGATTCGATCTGCTGCTGTGCAGCGGCATAGTCTCCGCTGTCCACCGCAACCAGCGCGCTCCCCAGATAACCGGTTTGATTCTGCGGCGCGGCAAGCTGCAAGCTGCGGTAGAATGCGGCGGCCTGCGGGTATTGTTTGATGTCGCGGGCGGCCTTGGCGAGGTTTTCCAACTCGTCTGCACTATAGCTTTCAATCGGGCAGCCGGCACACACAGCCAACGCCGCTTCCGGTTTTTCCTGCCGCACCAGCAGGGCAATCAAATCGGCGCGCACTTTTGCATCGCCGCTTTGCGCATACAGATCGCCCAACTGCGCCACCGATTCGGCAAGCTGTGCCTCCCCGCTGCGGGCGTGGAGCGCCCAGCGTTCGCGTTCGGCCTGGATGTCTTGGGCGGCCGCAAACGGCACAGATGCAAAAGCGGCCGCCGTGCATAAAGAAATTTTGTGGATTCGGCTCATGATTTGATTTGGAAATTTCAAGGGGGTTTCCGCATCTTGAGAAACGTGATGCAGTGATTTTTCAAATGAGAAACAACAGAACGTTTTACCGCAAACCAACACAGAACGATGCAGTTGCATCCGGCCTTACCCGTCTGCGCCGCAGTCGGCTGCCTTTTCTTGTCCGGTGTGGTTTCACGATTTGTAAGTAATGTGAGCCAACTTATTTTTCAGCCTGACAACCAACCCTCAGGCTCAATTTATAGTTTGATACAGCTTATATTAACTCCCGTAAAAATTGCCTGAGTCCAGTCTTAACGGTCAAATTCAGAATATGAACGGCTTTATATAAATATATGAAACTATTGCATTTGATTTAATCATTATATTGAATATAAATATAAAAATTTTGTTCTGCCAAACCAAATCTGTCTTTACCCTTGCCCCCCGGAGCCGTTCGGATAAATAATAGGCCGTCTGAAAACCCTATGGAAAAACAGGAGAATGCCATGCCCCACCCCCGCCCCGACAACACCGCCTGCATCGTAGTCGATATTCAGGAGCGCCTGAACCCTGCACTCCACCAGGCCGCAGAAATGGTAGAAAACAGCCTGACGCTGCTGCAAGGTTTGCAGGCTTTGGGCGTGCCGCTGGCGGTCACCGAGCAATACCCGAAAGGTTTGGGGCGCACGGTTGCCCCCGTTGCCGGCCTGCTGGGCAGCGCGCCCGTGTTTGAAAAAACGCGCTTTTCCGCGCTGATACCCGAAACCGAGCAGTTTTTGCAGAGCCGCCGGATTCAAAACGTGATTCTTATCGGCGCTGAAGCCCATGTGTGTATGCTGCAAACCGTGCTCGATTTGCGCGCGGCAGGGTTGGGTGTGTATGTGCCGTTTGAATGCACCGCATCGCGCGCGCCCGCCAACAAAGCCAATGCGCTGGAGCAGATGCGTGCTGCCGGCGCGGTAGTTTCCAATGTGGAAAGCGTGCTGTTCGGGCTGCTGGGCGATGCCAAACACCCGGCGTTTAAAACCGTGTCCAAACTGATCCAATAAAGCGCAAGGCCGTCTGAACGCCATATTTTCAGACGGCCTGTATGTTCAGACGGCCTGTCCCAACCGCCTTGCAATAACGAGGCCGCCGTCTGAAACCAGTAGCCGGCAGCCTTTGCAGACACGCCGGCTTCCGCGCCAACCCCAGCCGCCCGATTTCTACCATGCAAACCTTCACTGCCAACGCCCGCCGCCATTCCCTCTATCTCGCCCGCCATCTCGACAACGGCAACCTCAAGCCCGAAATCCTGCACCCCATGCTGGATAAAGTGCTCGACACCGCCGATTTCCACGCCTTTGCCGATTGGGAAGCCATTCTTGCCGGTGAAAACGAAGCCGAGCTGGCGCGCCAGTTGCGCCTGCTGCGCCGCTATGTGGCCGCGCAGATTATCGTGCGCGACATCAACCGCATCAGCGATTTGGCCGAAGTTACCCGCACCATCACGCTGTTTGCCGATTTTGCCGTGAATACCGCGCTCGATTTCGCCCATGCCTATTATCAGGATAGGTACGGCACGCCCATCGGCCGCCACACAAACGAGCCGCAGCACCTGAGCGTGGTGGCGATGGGCAAGGCCGGCGGTTACGAATTAAACGTGTCTTCCGATATCGACCTGATTTTTGTTTACCCCGAAGCGGGCGACACCAACAGCAAACGCACCCGCAGCAATCAGGAATTTTTCACCAAAACCGGCCAGAAACTGATTGCGCTGCTAAACGACATCACTTCAGACGGCCAAGTGTTCCGTGTCGATATGCGCCTGCGGCCGGACGGCGATGCCGGCGCGCTGGTGCTGAGCGAAACCGCGCTCGAGCAATATCTGATACAGCAGGGGCGCGAATGGGAACGCTACGCCTGGTGCAAAGGCCGCGTGGTTACGCCCCACCCCAACGGCATCGCCCCGCTGGTGCGGCCTTTCGTGTTCCGCAAATATCTCGACTTCAACGCCTACGCGGCCATGCGCGCGCTGCACCGCCAAATCCGCAGCGAAGTCGGCCGCAAAGGCATGGAAAACAATATCAAACTCGGCGCGGGCGGCATCCGCGAAATAGAATTTGTCGCCCAGATTTTCCAAATGATACGCGGCGGCCGCATCCGCAGCCTGCAGATGAAAGGCACGCAGGAAACCCTGCACGAACTCGCCCGCCTGGGCATACTCGAACGCCACACCGCCGACACCCTCTTAGCCGCCTACCGCTTTTTGCGCGATGTGGAACACCGCCTGCAATATTGGGACGACCAGCAAACCCAAACCCTGCCGCAAAACCCCGAACAACAACAGCTGTTGGCCGAAAGCATGGGCTTTGCCGGCTACGCCGCCTTTTCAGACGGCCTCAACCGCCACCGCAGCCGAGTCAACGCCATCTTTAACGAAATCCTCGCCCAACCGGAAGAAACCCCGCAACAAACCGGCAAAAGCTGGCAGTGGATATGGCAGGAAAACGGCAGCGGAGAAACTCTGCGCAACCGCCTGGCCGAACACGGCTTCGAGGCCGAAACCGTGGCCGAACGGCTCGAACAACTGCGCCGAAGCCACAAATACTGCCGCCTTTCCGCCCACGCCCAACCGCGTTTTGATGCCGTGATGCCGGCCCTGGCAGAAGCCGCCGCCGCCCAACCCCGCCCCACCGCCGCCCTGCTGCGGCTTATCGACTTTCTCGAAACCGTCAGCCGCCGCTCGGCCTATCTGGCCTTTCTCAACGAACACCCGCAGGTGCTGCGGCAACTGGCCGGCATCATGGGGCAAAGCTCGTGGGTGGCCGCCTACCTGTGCCGATACCCGATACTGCTCGATGAACTTTTGAGCACTCAGTTAATGGAAACCGAATACCACTGGCCCGCGCTCGCCGCCGCGCTTTCAGACGGCCTCGCCAACGCCCGGGGCGACACCGAAGCACAGATGGACATTCTGCGCCACTTCCAACACACCCAGATATTCCGCCTTGCCGTGCAGGATTTGGCCGGATTATGGACGGTTGAAGCCTTGTCCGACCAACTCTCCGCGCTGGCCGACACCCTGCTCGCCGCCGCCCTGCCCGCCGTGTGGGCCGACACCCCCAAAACCCACACCGACACCCCGAATATCGCCGTTATCGGATACGGCAAACTCGGCGGCAAAGAGCTGGGCTACGCCTCCGACCTCGACCTGGTCTATCTCTACCACGACCCCCACCCCGATGCGCCCGACATCTACGGCCGCTTCGTGCGCCGCCTCACCAACTGGCTTTCCGCCGCCACCGGCGCAGGCACGCTCTACGATGTCGATTTGCGCCTGCGCCCCAACGGCGATGCCGGCTTTCTCGCCCACAGCACCGCCGCCTTTGAAAAATACCAGCACGAAAGCGCGTGGACGTGGGAACACCAATCCCTCACCCGTGCCCGCTTCATCTGCGGCAGCAGCACAATCGGCACGTTTTTCGACCGCCTGCGCCAACAAGTACTCACACAGCCGCGCGATGCCGCCGCGCTCGCCCGCGAAATCATTGCCATGCGCGAAAAAATGTTCGCCGCCCACCCGCCGGCCGACAGCGATGTCAAATACGCGCGCGGCGGCGTGGTCGATGTGGAATTTATCGTGCAGTATCTGATTCTGGCGCATTCGTACCGACACCCCGAACTGCTCGACAACTACGGCAACATCGCCCTGCTGAACATCGCCGCCGATGCCGGCCTGATCGATAAAGCCCTGGCAGAGCAAAGCCGCACCGCCTACCGCTTCTACCGCCGGCAGCAGCACAACACCAAACTGCGCGATGCCGACAAAGTCAACCTCACCCCCGAGCTGTTAAACCATTACCAAAACGTGCGCAGCCTGTGGCGGCAGGTGTTCGGCGAAGATGCGCGCTTCGAGGCCGTCTGAAATTCGGCCGTCTGAACATGGCCGTCTGAACATGGCCGTCTGAAAAACACCGGATGGTTTTTCAGACGGCCAAACGCTGCCGCCCTCCGCCGCCGGGTCTGCCGAACCGTTCCCTTTGAGCCAAAGCGCGGCAACGTCTGCAACAGAAACCAAACGGGTTCGCGATACGGCGTTATCCCCGCCGTGCACGCAACTTGACAGGGTAAAAACCGCTTGACACTTATTCACTTTCTTGAAAAGAATAGTGCCGAAACCGTATCTTTATAGTGAATCCGCTTTATTTTCAGTATCGGGCGGCCTGCAAACCGTTCTCTTGCGCAAAAGCGCAGCAACGCCGTAACGGAAACGAAGGATTCACGCCAATCATGCGGCGTTGCCGCCCACAGGAGTAACGTTATGCAGCCTTATCCCACCTCTCGATGCCTTCCCTTGATATGGGCCTTATCGGCCGCATTCGGCCTGGCGGCCTGCGGCGGCGGCTCTTCTGCCGGCGGGCAAACCCAGCCTTCCGAGCCGGCCGAAAAGCAGGAAATCACGGTAAACAACGGTGCCGAACCGGAATCGCTCGACCCCCACAAAGTATCGGGCGTGCCCGAGAGCAATATTCTGCGGCAGATGCTGGTGGGGCTGGTTTCTACCGACAACAACGGCAACACCGTGCCGGGCATGGCCCAATCGTGGGAAAGTGCCGACAATAAAGTTTGGACGTTCAAACTGCGCGATGCAAAATGGAGCAACGGCGACCCGGTTTCTGCCGAAGATTTTGTGTACAGTATGCGCCGCGTGGCCGATCCCGCCACCGCCTCGCCCTATGCCAGCTATTTGGCCGATGTGAAAGTGGCCGGTGCGGAGCCGGTTATCAACGGCAAAGCCAAGCCCGATACGTTGGGCGTGAAAGCCCTTGACGGTAAAACGCTGCAAATCACCCTCACCGAGCCGGTGCCTTATTTTCCCGATGTGCTGATACACACATCCACCAAGCCGGTGCACCGCGCCACCGTGGAAACATTCGGCGAAAAATGGACGCTGCCTGCCAATATGGTGGTAAACGGCCCCTACAAGCCCGCCGCATGGGAGGTAAACAGCCAAATCGTGCTCGAGCGCAACAGTGCCTATTATGACGATGCCGCTACCACCATCAACCGCGCCGTGTTGCTGCCCATCTCATCGGCACACACCGACATCAGCCGCTTCAAAGCAGGCGAAATCGATGTCAGCTACAACGATATTCCCACCGAGCAGTTCAAACCGCTGCAGCAGGAAATGGGCAGCCAAGTCAAAACAGCCCCTTATCTGTGCACTTATTATTATGAGTTCAACCACACCAAGCCGCCGTTTGACAACCCCAAAGTGCGCAAAGCCCTGCAACTTTCGCTCGACCGCGAAACGCTGACGGAAAAAGTGGTCGGGCGCGGCGAAACCGTGGCCTACCAGTTTACCCCGCCCGCCACGCAGGGCATGGCAACGTTTACGCCCGAGTGGAAGGCATGGGATAAAGCCAAGCGCATCGCAGAAGCGAAAAAACTGCTGGCCGAAGCGGGCTATGGCGAAACCCGGCCGCTTTCGTTCGAGCTGCTCTACAACACCAACGAAAACCACAAGAAAAACGCTGTGGCCGCCGCCGCATTGTGGAAAGAAGCGCTGGGCTTTGTGAACGTGCAGCTGGTAAACCAAGAATGGAAAACCTATCTCGACACCCGCCGCAACCAACGCCACCAAATGGCGCGCGGCGGCTGGTGCGCCGACTACAACGAAGCCTCTTCGTTTTTAAACACCTATAAATCCGACAACAGCAACAACTACGGCAAATACCGCAGCGCCGGGTTCGACCGCCTGATCAGCCAAACGCTGGCCGCAGGCGTGTCGCCCGAAGCGCGCGCCAAACTCTACCGCGATGCGGAGGCCGTGTTGGATCAGGATGCCGCCACCATCTTTGTTTACCATTACACCAATGCCCGCCTGGTCAAACCCTATGTGGCCGGCTATTCGGTGCAAGACCCGATGGACAACTGGCAGATTAAAAATTGGAAAATCCTGAAACACTGAGTTTGGGCGGCCGTCTGAAACACCGCCCGCCGGCAATGCCCGCTTTTTCAGACGGCCTTCTTGAAAGGCCGTCTGAAAAAAACACCGCCCTTACTGCTGCGGCATCCGCCCGGCGGCAGCACACACAGATGCAACAACTATAAAAAACTACGGAAAAACAGCAGGATAAATCAAAAAAAGCTGTCTGAAACCGGCTGCAAACACAACACCTAACGAAGATTGCCCATGCTCAAATTCATTATCCGCCGTATGCTCGAAGCCATACCCACGCTGTTTGTGCTGATTACCGTGTCGTTTTTCATGATGCGGCTCGCACCGGGCAGCCCGTTTACCGGCGAGCGCAACCTGCCGCCGGCGGTATTGGCCAACATCGAAGCCAAATATCACCTCAACGACCCGATCTGGCTGCAATATCTCAACTATCTCAAGCAGTTGGCGCAAGGCGATTTCGGCCCTTCGTTCAAATATAAAGACTACACGGTTAATGAGCTGCTGGCGCAGGCTTTTCCCGTGTCGCTCGAAATCGGCCTGTATGCGTTTGCGGCGGCGCTGCTGCTGGGGGTAACGCTGGGCGTGTTGGCGGCGTTAAAGCAAAACACCTGGCCCGACTACCTCACCATGGCCGCCGCCATGACCGGCGTGGTGGTGCCCAGCTTTGTGAAAGCGCCGCTGCTGGTGCTGATTTTCGCCGTCTGGCTCAAATGGCTGCCCGCCGGCGGCTGGAACGGCGGTGCCGCCGCCAATATGGTGCTGCCGGTGGCCGCGCTGGCTATGGCCTATGTTTCCGGCATCGCCAGGATTACGCGCAGCTCGATGATTGAAGTGATGAACAGCCCGTTTGTCCGCACTGCCCGCGCCAAAGGGCTGCCCGCCCGCCATATCGTGCTCAAACACGCCCTGCGCCCCGCGCTGTTGCCGGTGGTTTCCTATTTGGGGCCGGCTTTTGTGGGCATCATCACCGGCTCGATTGTGGTGGAAACCATTTTCGGCCTGCCCGGCATCGGCCAGTTGTTTGTAAACGGTGCACTCAACCGCGATTACGGCATGGTTTTGAGCCTCACCATTCTGGTGGGCGTGCTCACCATCACCTTCAACGCGGTGGTGGATATTCTTTATGCCGTTATCGACCCGAAAATACGCTATTAACCCCACAAGGCCGTCTGAAGCCCGCGCTCGGCAAGCCGCCCTTTTCAGACGGCCGCAAACCACACTGCAACCGATAAAGGCCGCTCATGCTCACCGATAAAAAAACCGCCCGGGCGCTGGCCGCAGCCCTCGACCCCGCCGCCGGTATCAAAGGCCGCAGCCTGTGGCAGGATGCCTGGCGGCGTTTCCGCCGCAACCGCGCCGCGCTCTGCGGCAGCCTAGTTCTGCTGGCCGTGTGTATTTTTGTGCTGGCCGCGCCCGCACTGGCACCGTTCGGCTACGACCACACCGATTGGGGCTTTATGCAGACACCGCCCTCGTTGGAAAGCCGCCACTATTTCGGCACCGATTCGCTCGGGCGCGACCTGCTCGCCCGCGTGGCGGTGGGCGGGCGCATCTCACTGACGGTGGGCGCGGCCGGCGCGCTGGTGGCCGTGGTGATCGGCGTGGCCTACGGCGCGGTGGCCGGCTTTTTCGGCGGCAAAACCGATGCGCTGATGATGCGCTTTCTCGAAATACTCAACGCTTTTCCGTTTATGTTTTTCGTGATTCTGCTGGTAACGCTGTTCGGCCGCAATCTGGGCTTTATCTTCGTGGCTATCGGCATGGTGTCGTGGCTGGATGTGGCCCGCATCGTGCGCGGCCAAACCCTCAGCCTCAAGCGCAAAGAATTTATCGAAGCGGCGCAGGTGGCGGGCGTTTCCGATATCAGAATCGTGTTCCGCCACATTGTGCCCAATGTGTTGGGTGTGGTGGTGGTGTATGCCTCGCTGCTGGTGCCGGGCATGATTCTGTTTGAATCGTTTTTGAGCTTTCTCGGCCTGGGCGTGCAGGAGCCGATGACCAGCTGGGGCGCGATGCTGCAAGACGGTGCCAACACCATGCAGGTTGCGCCGTGGCAGCTTTTGGTGCCCGCCGCCTTTCTGGTGGTTACGCTGTTTTGCTTCAACTTTATCGGCGACGGCCTGCGCGATGCCCTCGACCCGAAAGACTGCTGAGTGCCAAAAAATTTCAGATGCAGAAATATTTTCAGACGGCCTTTGCCGCCAACGCTTGCCGGCAGCCGCAAACCGTGTCCCCCGCCGCGCGGTGCAGCGGCGGCCGTCTGAACAGGAGCCATCATCATGAACACACCGCTGCTGCAAGTGCGCGATCTCGAAGTGCGCTTTCACACCGAAGACGGCACGGTAACCGCCGTAAACCAACTCCATTTCGACCTGCACGAAGGCGAAACGCTGGGCATTGTGGGCGAATCGGGCTCCGGCAAATCGCAAACCGCCTTTGCCGTGATGGGGCTGCTGGCCAAAAACGGCCGCGCCTGCGGCTCGGTGCGCTTTAACGGGCGCGAAATCCTCAACCTGCCCGAAAAAGCGCTCAACAAAATCCGCGCCGAACAAATCGCCATGATTTTTCAAGACCCGATGACTTCGCTCAACCCCTATATGCGGGTGGGCGACCAGCTCGCCGAAGTGTTGCGGCTGCACAAAGGCGCAGGCAAGGCCGAGGCATGGGCAGAGTCGGTGCGTATGCTTGATGCGGTGAAAATCCCCGAAGCCAAAAAGCGCATTCAGATGTATCCCCACGAATTTTCGGGCGGAATGCGCCAGCGCGTGATGATTGCGATGGCACTGCTGTGCCGCCCCAAACTCTTGATTGCCGATGAGCCCACCACCGCGCTCGATGTTACCGTGCAGGCGCAGATTATGGCGCTGCTGGGCGGGCTCAAACGCGATTTCGGCACCACCATTATTATGATTACCCACGATTTGGGCGTGGTGGCCGGCATCTGCGACCATGTTTTGGTGATGTATGCCGGCCGCACCATGGAATACGGCAGCGTCCGCGACATCTTCTACCGCCCCACCCACCCCTACACCATCGGCCTGCTCGGCGCCGTGCCGCGTCTCGATGGCGGCCGGGAAGCCCTGCCCACCATTGCCGGCAACCCGCCCGACCTGAGCAGCCTGCCCGCCGGCTGCCCGTTTCGGGAACGCTGCAGCCATGCCTTTGAACGCTGCCTGGGCGCGCCCGAGCCGGAAACCTTCGCCCCCGGCCGCCGCCGCGCCTGCCACAGGCCGTCTGAAACCCTGCAGGAAGCGCAATCATGAGCCTGTTATCCGTATCCGATTTGCAGGTTTTCTTCAATGTTAGAAACAGCAAAACCGCCTTTTGGCAGAAACCCGCCACCCTCAAAGCCGTAAACGGCATCTCGTTTGACCTGGCCGAAGGCGAAACATTGGGCATCGTGGGCGAATCGGGCTGCGGCAAATCCACCCTGGCCCGCGCCATCATCGGCCTCACCCCGGCCAACGGCGGCAGCGTCCTGTGGCGCGGCAGCAGCCTCTCCGGCCTTTCCGCGCAGGAGCTGCGCCGCAAGCGGCGCGAAATCCAAATGATTTTCCAAGACCCGCCCGCCTCGCTCAACCCGCGCATGACCATAGGCGAAATCATCGCCGAGCCGCTGAAAACCCATTTTCCCAAGCTCAAAAAAAGCGAAACCGAGCATCAGGTGAAAGAAATGATGCTGAAAGTGGGGCTGCTGCCCAACCTCATCAACCGCTACCCGCACGAATTTTCAGGCGGTCAATGCCAGCGCATCGGCATCGCCCGCGCCCTGATTCTCAAGCCCAAGCTGGTGATTTGCGATGAACCCGTGTCGGCGCTCGATGTATCCGTGCAGGCGCAGGTGGTCAATCTGCTCAAAGCCCTTCAGAAAGAAATGGGGCTGGCGCTGATTTTTATCGCCCACGATTTGTCGGTGGTGAAACACATATCCGACCGCGTGTTGGTGATGTATTTGGGCCATGCACTCGAGCTTGGCCGCTATCACGAAGTGTACGGCCGCCCCGCCCACCCCTACAC
>NZ_JADGLG010000041.1:0-23896 GCF_015235335.1 Neisseria sp. 19428wB4_WF04 | reverse complement strand
CGGTACGGGAACTGTATCGTCTTGTTGGATCAGCAAGTGGTTTTGCTGTAACGACAGGCGGGCAGGTTTGCTAATAAGGATACTGCGCCAGCTCATAAAATTCCCTTTATAAAAAGGCCGTCTGAAACGGTTTTCAGACGGCCGGGTGATGATTTATCGTTTGATTTTTAAGGCAGGGCGTTGCTCAGGTTTACACAGGCGGATTTCCTTGCCTAAAGGATCGGTTTGGTATTTTTTGATAAATAATTGGTTTTGCGTGCTGATACGGAATTGCTGCTCCTTGGCACCCTTATCATGGGAGGCAATCCAAAAACGACCGTTCGAACTATCGCAAGTTATGTAATAAACCAGTTGTTCCTCCTCAGGATTACCGTCTTTCGGGAAGGAAATCAAATCATATTTATGCAAACTAAAACAGAATGTATAAGTTTCATCAATTTTATATCCTCGGCAATCTAATAACGGCAATACTCCTTTCGCTATTTGCCACGCATACACAGGGACAACAAAATACTGTATTCTGCCGCTTTTATTTGCTTTTTGATAAACATCAGCACGCACCATATCACCGTTTGTATCCGTAATCCCATGACGAACAGCCAAACCGACTTTCACTCTATCATCTTCCACCCGCACCGATTTTACCAACGGGCCTTGTTCCCCGTTTTTCGTAGGTTTGTAAAACGGCTCGGCAAAGGCTTTCTTGGGGTCATCGTTAAATTCAGCCAGCCTTTTTTTCAATGCTTGATAAAACTCAGGCTCACGGTTGGCTGTATAGCCGGCAATATTCTCAATATCTTTGGTTTTCAAAGAAGCCAGCGGTTTTTTCACCACACTGATATTTTCAGACAGGCGTTTGGCAGATTTGATGGTTTCCAAATGCCCCTGCCCGGTTGTTTTACGGTTGGGCGCGCGGGAAACAAACAGCGGAGCAACGTGCTCGTGCAGCGCCTGCGGGCGGGAGTTGAGTTTTTCTGCCAACTCTTCGCGCGGATGGTCGCTGAACACGCGGATCATCACTTCCTGCCGGAAAAAATCCCACGGTTGCGGAATGCGCTGTTTGACTTCGCCCGTTTCTGTGTTGACGGTTTCCAGCGATTCGCGCCGCTTCATGGCTTCGGTGATTTTCTGCTGCATCGATACGGTGGAGCAGGCCACCACAACGGCATCCAAAGCATGATGACGGTCGTTTTCTTCACGCACTTTGCGCAAGCCCCACAAACCGCGCAGCAAAGCGGTGATTTGTCCGTTTGATGCAAACACCCGCCGCTTGTCTTTGCCTTCCAAATGCAGGTTATTCTCGATAAAGCCGCACAAAAAGCGGGCGATATAGCGCGTATCATTCAGATTGCGATCGATAAAATCCTGCTCGTTGAGTTTGGCCGTCTGAATCCGCTGTTTTTTCGCATACGGAAAATGGCAGCCCGCCACCCGGGCTTGAAATTCGCGCCAGCGCTCACTGTTGCTTGCACCATCAAGATATTCGTAAGGCGTTTGGCTGCGCTTTTTCTGGTTTTCGCTGCCGAGCACCAAAACCTTATTATTGAAGCTGTCGTCCCAAGTGCGCGAAAACGGCAGCGCATGATCGATTTCCACATAGCCTTTTTCGTTCAGACGGCTCAAATCCAACGGCAGGCCCGAATACAGGCATTTGCCCTGTTGTTGATTGTAAAGCCGCATTTTCAGAATATCCCGCCCTTTGGGCTCGCCTGCAAAGTGGGGGAAATATTCTTTGAACTCGTCTGCTGCGCGCTCGCGCTCTTTGCGGTTTTCCTCCTGCCGTTTTTCGATTTCCTTGCGGTCATCCCATGATTTGCCCAATTCGCGCGCGGTTTCGATATGCACGCGCAGCGGCGAACCGTAGCGGCGGATAACGGCATTAACCACCTTGCGTGCCTGCGTGAGTGTGCGCAACACTACCGGATTGCGGATATCGTTGCCGTCAATCACCGGCAGCACCAAGCTGTTTTGTTGTATTTTTGCACCATAATGGTTACCGTAAACTTTTGTGCAGGCCTCGTCATAGCGCAGCCCCTGTTCCATCAGCGGCAAAATCTTGCGCAAAGCACTAAGCGAAAGTTGAATGAATTTATCGAAACCGATGCCTTTCAACAAGGCTTCCAATACCTTTTCGGGCAAGGCCAAATCGGCTAAGGCCGTCTGAATGTCGTTGTCGGTTTTATAAAGCGAAAATGCCGTGCCGATTGCATCAAGCACTTCAGGGTTGCGGATGCGGTTTTCCCATTCGCCTTTCAAACCTGCTTTTTCCAAAACGGTGCGGATTTTGTGGTAGGCCTTCATTTCCATCAGCGCGCCGCTTTCGGCTTTCAGGCCGTCTTCGCTTTTGCCGTAGCGCAGCCCTTTGAATACCGCGCTGTCGGGCAGATTCAATATTTTGCGCACTTGCTTGTAAGTCAGCTTGGCCTTTTTATATGGTTCGTCCAGCAGCAGCTTCCGCTCGTGTTCGTTTAACGCCCGCTCTTCGCCGTTGTGCAGAATGCGCAGATTGTTCAGCCTGGTCAGCCAAATAAAGCGCTCCGCGCTGTAGGTGTGTTTTGCCGCTTTATATTCCTGCGGCTCAAAAGTGCAGTGCCCGAGCATTTTCAACACCGCACCGTCTTGCAGTGCGGCGCGCTGTGTCATCAGCAAAGAATCGACTTTGTTTTCCAACTCCGCAGAGGCAAACGGATTGCCCAATCCGCGCTGTTTGGCAAACAGCAGATGCAGCTCTTTTTGCAAATCCAAGCGGTTGAAGGTGTGGGCATAATCGCCGCCTTTATTGCGAAGGTGGCCGCTTTGTACGGCGAACCGTTTAACTGCCAACTCCGCCGGAGTCCGGTATTGTTCGGGATTATCTGCCAGCAATTGGCGGTTTTCCGCCACTCCTGCCAGAAGTTTGCCCAGCTCCTTATCTTCCGTCTGCATCTCGTTTTTACGCTGCGACAGGTAACCGCGGTGTTTGACCAAATGCAGCAGCACCGCCGCCCATTCTTTTTCAGCCAGTTTTCTGTCCAATCCTTCCACACGCAACTGCCAAGTATTGACCGGCATGGCA
Source organism: Neisseria sp. 19428wB4_WF04 (assembly GCF_015235335.1). NCBI lineage: Bacteria > Pseudomonadati > Pseudomonadota > Betaproteobacteria > Neisseriales > Neisseriaceae > Neisseria > Neisseria sp. 19428wB4_WF04. Next base: position 20,841 of record NZ_JADGLG010000041.1, on the reverse strand, counting down.
GCAGGCAGCCCATCGGCCGCAAAATCTGCCGCACTCAGCAGCCCTTCGCGTTTCAACAGGCGGCGCAGACGCAGCAAACGGTGGGCGCGGCGGCGGATTAAACGGCGGATACTGCGCGCCTGCCGCCTTGTCGCCGCCAACGATTTGCCGTCTTTGGGCATTTCCGCACGCTCAAACACCCTCACCCCGCAATCCAGCAGACCGATAGGATATTCGTTTTCATCTGCCAATACCAATGCCCAACCGACCGAGGCGATGCCCAAATCCAAACCGAGAATATATCTGTGAGCGGGTGTTTTCATTTTTTCCTCGTCAATAATCCAATAATAATATTGTTAAAAAACAAATGAATCATAACATCAACCAACATAACGCAGGAATATTTGACAACCATCGGGGCGGTGTTTATACTGTACCGCATTGTTGCACTACGAGATGAGAGCCGTTGCTACAATAAGGCCGTCTGAAAAGATGTGCCGCGACGTAAAATACTTTATAGTATGAGCCCCCGATCGGATTTCCGGCCGGGGGCATCGTCTTAGATAATCTGTTAAAATCCGCCCAACGAAACAGGCCGTCTGAAAAGGTTTCAGACGGCCTTTAATCCCTATACTCCCTGAAAGATCGGCATGAACCTGCTGCATAATCCCGATGCGCATTCTTTCGCTTCCGACAACTGTTCCGGCATCCACCCCGATATTTTGGCCGCGCTGGCGGCGGCCAACGGCGGCCATGTGGGCGCGTATGGCAACGATCCTTATACCGCACATCTGCAAACGCTGGTCAAACGGCATTTCGGCAAACAAGCCGAGGCGTTTTTGGTGTTTAACGGCACGGGCGCGAATGTGTTGGCTTTGCAGGCCTGCCTGCCGCGCTGGGGAGCGGTGGTGTGTGCCGAAACGGCGCATATCCATGCAGACGAAAGCACCGCGCCGCAAGCGGTGGGCGGCTTCAAGCTGTGGACGGTTCCGGCGGAAAACGGCAAACTCACGCCCGAGCTGATTGCCCGCCATGCGCACGGCTACGGTTTCGAGCACCGCGCTCAGCCGTTAGCAGCGAGCATCACGCAAAGCACAGAGCTGGGCACGGTCTATACGCCGCAGGAAATCTGCGCTATCGGCGTGTTTTGCCGCCAACACGGCATGGTGCTGCATATGGACGGCGCGCGCCTGGCCAATGCCGCCGCCGCGCTGGGTGTGCCGCTGCGCGAAATCACCACGGATGCGGGGGTGGATATTCTCTCGTTCGGCGGCACCAAAAACGGCTTGTTGTTCGGCGAATGCGTGGTGGTTTTGAACCCGCAAAAGGTTTCAGACGGCCTCGGCTATCTGCGCAAACTCAATCTGCAACTGGCTTCCAAAATGCGTTTTATTTCTGCGCAGTTTATTGCGCTGTTGGAAGGGGATTTGTGGCGCGAAGCCGCGCAGCAGGCCAATATGATGGCCAAAAGGCTTTCAGACGGCCTGCAAAGCATCGGCGGCGTGGAATTGGTTTACCCTGCCGAAGCCAATGCCGTGTTTGCGAAACTGCCGCAGGGCGCGGCAGATAAAGTGCGCGGCCATACGGATTTTTATGATTGGGACGAACAAGGCACATCGCGTTTTGTGTGCAACTTCGACACCCACTGCAGGCATATCGATGCGCTGCTGGCAGCGGTGCGGCAGGCGGTGGGGGCGGTATAAGTATGAATGCCACGGTTTACCACACCATCGCCGCGCCGGTGCAGGCCGAACTCAAAGACAAAGGCAGCCGCTTTATTGCCTTCGCTTATCCTGTGAAAACCACCGAAGCTGTTAAAAACTATGTCGATGCCCTGCGCGAGGCACACCATAAAGCCCGCCATTGGTGTTATGCCTACCGTTTGGGCACTGACGGCAACACTTTCCGTGCCAACGACGACGGCGAGCCTTCCGGCAGTGCCGGCCGGCCGATTTTAGGGCAGATTGATTCGGCGGGGCTTACTGATGTGTTGGTGGTGGTGGTGCGTTATTTCGGCGGCACCCTGCTCGGCGTGCCGGGCTTGATCCACGCCTATAAAACCGCCACCGCCGAAGCATTGCAATTGGCTGAAAAATTAGAAAAAAATATCGAAAAAACGGTTTGGCTGCGCTGCGGCTACCCGCATTTGAACGATGCCATCCGCGTTGCCAAACAACATCAGGCAGAAGTGGTGGCGCAGGATTTACAGCTCGACTGCCGATTAACGGTGAGCATTCCGCTGGCCAACTACGCCGCCTGCCTGGCAGCCTGGGAACAGACGCGCTCAATTGAAATACAGCCTGAAGAGGCCGTCTGAAAGAAAACATTGGCAACCCAAAACAAGCAGGCTGCTCAAAAGGCACCGGGCAGCAGTATATCGCAAACCCGCTCCATCTCTCCGTTACGGCGTTGCAGCCTTGGCTAAAAAGGCGGCCACCCAAGCGGCAACAAAACCGGTTCCGTGCGGTTTATACTGCCTGCAGCTTGCCCTGTGCCGGAAATAAAGCGGATTCACTGACGCCACGGTTTTTTGGTAGATAGTCATACCTTGCGGAGGGCAGGTTGGCGCAAATACTGCCCGACCTGATACTGTAAAAACGCCTCAAACCCGCTATCATGCCACGCTTGAGTGTGCAAATATTTTTTAAATCAAGGAATCATAATGAAATTGCTCGTTATCGGCAGTGGCGGCCGCGAACACGCCCTAGCTTGGAAGCTCGCCCAATCCCCCAAAGTAGAAGCCGTTTTTGTCGCCCCGGGAAACGCGGGCACGGCAGCCGAACCCAAACTGTATAATCTGTCGCTCACCGCCCATGCCGATTTGATTGATTTCTGCCAACGCGAAAATATCGCCTTTACGCTGGTCGGCCCCGAAGCACCGCTGGCCGCCGGCATCGTTGACGATTTCCGTGCCGCCGGTTTGAAAATTTTCGGCCCCACCCGCCATGCCGCACAATTGGAGAGCTCGAAAGATTTCGCCAAAGCCTTTATGTCCAGACACGGCATCCCCACCGCGCAATACCAAACCTTTGAAAATGCAGAAAAAGCCCACGAATATCTCAACCGAAAAGGCGCACCGGTTGTGATTAAGGCCGATGGTTTGGCCGCAGGAAAAGGCGTGATTGTGGCGATGACGCTAAAAGAAGCCCACGCTGCCGTTGACGATATGCTGCTGGGCAACAAAATGGGCAACGCCGGTGCGCGGGTGGTGATTGAAGATTTTCTGCAAGGAGAAGAAGCCAGCTTTATCGTGATGGCAGACGGCAACAATGTATTGCCGATGGCTACCAGCCAAGACCACAAACGCCTGCTTGATGGCGATAAAGGTCCCAACACCGGCGGCATGGGCGCATACAGCCCCGCGCCGGTGGTTACGCCTGCCGTATATCAACGCGCCATGAACGAAATCATCTTGCCCACCGTGCAAGGCATGAAGGCAGAAGGGCATGAATTTACAGGTTTTTTATACGCAGGATTGATGATTGGTGCCGATGGCGCGCCTTACACCATCGAATTCAACTGCCGCTTCGGCGATCCCGAAACCCAGCCGATCATGAGCCGTCTCGACAGCGATTTTTCGGATTTGGTGGCCGCCGCCATCGAAGGCAGGCTGGATACCGTTACCGCCAAATGGAGCCCGCAAACCGCTGTCGGCGTGGTGCTGGCAGCGGAAAACTACCCCGAAACCCCAAAAAAAGGCGACATTATCAACGGTTTGCAGCAAGCCGGCCAAATCGGCAAAGTATTCCATGCCGGCACCGCCGCCGGTGAAACAGGTGAAATTCTCACCAACGGCGGGCGAGTGTTATGCGTGGTCGGCCTGGGCGATGGTGCAGCCGCTGCGAAAGCCAGGGCTTATCAGGCGGTGGAGAAAATCCGCTTTAACGGCATGCAATACCGCACGGATATTGCCGACAAAGCCGTTCACCGCTAAATATTATTCAAACGGCAATAAAAAGCCGGGGGATTTACATTTTTGATGCCGGGCAGTTTTGGTTTTTTTCGCCGCAACAGCTGTTTGCAGTTTTTGAATATTCCGGCAATTCTGCGGTTTTAACGCATTTTCCGGAATGATTAACAAGCCTTACCCCCAAACAAGGCTTATGCTAACAATGAAAAGTGCAAACAACGCCGGGCTTTCCAACATTTCAGGCCGTCTGAAACAGTTTCAGACGGCCTGAACGGCTTTCGCAACAAACCGGTGCCCGCCCGAAAAAGATGGTTTGCAGTTATCCCGGATTAGGCAGACAGCCACTGTTTCTTTTCAGGCAGGCATTTGCCTGCCGTATCAGCGGTAGCGCTTTTGAACGGCTTCCGGGTAAAATTTTGAAAATTTAACTGCACAAAAGGTCGATTTGCCATTTCTGCTCAAATATCAGTCCGAACCTTAAAATTAAATAGTATTTTATTTCAACAATTTAAAAATTGTGGGTTGAATTTCTGCCGGCTTAAAGGGCATACAATGGTTTGCAAAACCGGTAACAGCAGTGGGTATGTTCAGACGGCCTAATAATTGGCAGGCATCGGTACGGTATTTACATCTTAACCCAAGAGAGCGGTTGCGCAGGGCGAAACAGCAGGCCGCCCAAGCCGATGGTGCGAGCGCACCGCCGGCGGTTGCCTGCCCTTTTGTATCGAGAATACACCCGCTACCCGCCATAAGCCGGTTTACAAAGCGGCAGGCCATCTGAAAAAGCTGTTGGCCTACCGCATTTATCCGGCCCGGATGGCTCAGATTATCAGACTCATCTGCACCTCTATTGTTTCCTATACATAAAGCATCGCCTAACTAATATGTTGCCCACCGGCAAGGGGTTACACCCTTCCAACCGTTTCACCTTGCCTTACCTTAAAAGACGAGGCCACAACCGAAAAAGAAAAATGATGAAAACAGCGCGTATTCTTTCGGCTGCCGCCCGGGCAGGGTTGGCAGCCCATCTGAAACAAGGCGGTTTGGTGGCATATCCCACCGAATCCTGTTACGGCATCGGCTGCCTGCCGTATCATACTCGGGCGTTGAAAAAATTAGTATGCCTGAAAAAACGCCCGCAAAACAAAGGTATGATAGTTATCGGCAACAGTTTGGCACAATTGCTGCCTTTGCTGGGGCGGCCGTCTGAAAGCATGACGGCGATGTTGGAAAACCAATGGCCTGCGCCGGAAACGTTTCTGTTACCCTGCCGCCGTTTGCCGCTGCTGTTGCGCGGACGCGGGCGCAGCAAGCTGGCGGTGCGGGTGCCTGCTCATTCAACAGCGCGGCAGTTGTGCAAGGCGTTGAATACGCCGCTGGTTTCCACATCATGCAACCGCGCCGGCGGCAGACCCTGTAAAACCGAGCGCGAAGCACGGCGCTTGTTCGGCCGCAGTGTGCGGGTCATCGGCGGACGCATCGGCGGCAGGAAAACACCAAGCCGGATTATCGATGCAGAAACCGGACAGCGTTTGCGTTAGGATACGCAGCAGGGAAAAATTAAAGGCAGGATTTCAGACGGACTCAATTTCAGCCAATGCGGTGTTAGTTTAGGGATTGTCTTGGAGAATTAGACCAAATTGCTTCTTACTAATTATTTTAAAATAGATAATTGAGACTTATTTACTACTTGCCAACAGTCATCTAAAAGTGCACCACTTTCAAACTGGCATCAGCAACAGTTTTGAAACCTGAAAGACTCATTGTCCGTTTCAATCGGTTCGCAACGGTGCAGCAACCTGTCTATTAAAGCCTGCGTCATGGTTTCGTCTCCGAATACACCCCCCGTTTCGCAAACACCGGATTGGCTAACCGGCCAAACTGACTTTCTCATGTAAAGGACCCAGTAGGTTAAACAACAATACCCCCGCTTTTTGGGCTGAATAGCAAATAGCCCGGTTCGTCCAATATCGGAAGATCATACTGTCCAACTGCCTAATCATTTTATCTTCCAAACCGGTACAGGTCTTTCTCCAAATGGTTAACCAAATCCAATACGTTGAAGTACCTTACCCGAAACCCTTTCGAAGCCGTGTGCAGACCGATAGCCGTTGCCAAACGGCTTTTGCCGGTTCCTGCTCCTCCAATAAAAATAATGTTGGTTGCGGATATAATCGTTTTCCATCAGTAGACGGATATGACCTTAGTCTGCCTCGGATTGTCGAACTGAAAGTCTTCCAAGGCTCTATGTTGTGCAAATTTTGTTGCCTTTATCCTAATACCCGATACTGCGGATACGCCTTTGGGTTATTCCCCTTTTTCTGTGTACCCCACCATATTTTTCAGACGGCCTATGTTATAGGTTCGGTGCAAAACGCGTGATATTTTGTGTCATTGTTTCCACTGCTGGGTCGGGTTGGTCGGACAAACTGCTCAGTACGCCGTTGTGGGTTTCTGTGCTTTGGTTTTGGTTCAGTTTATAGGCAGCTTCCACATTTTCAACTGTTAATTCAAAACATTTCAATTATTTATATATCACTTGAAGATAATCTTGCGGTGCATCGGTAAGCTGCCACGGGTGTGGCAGGGTTGCTTCGTGGATACGGCTTGATTCGGCGAGAATGGCATAACCAGTGTCGGCATCATCAATCAGCGTCAAATACCCTTCCAAATGTACTGCCTGATAATTTCAGGTCGGCACGGCTTTGTGGTCGCGCTGTTTGCTCGGATACCAGTTGGGCGAGATATAGCGGCCGCTGTCTTGAAATACTGCCAGCCAGCGGTTTTCTGTGCCGGTGGCCTGCCAAACGGGGTTGGTCTCGGCAAAGTGGCTGTGAAGTGTGCCCCATTTGCTGCTGTTGTCGTGCCGGTTAAAGCGGGATATGAGCGGCCTGCAAATGGTTTTGCTGTGTTTCACCACCGGCGTGGCGGGCGGGTAGGCGGCGGATTTCGGTGGAATCGGTTTGGCGGAATTGGGCGAAAATAAATATCGGGTGTCTTTTATCGATATAGGTTTGCGAGCCGGTTTGGTGCGCAAAATTATAGAAGCAGGCCGTCTGAAAAATAAACCTTTTCGTTTTAAGACGGCCTTATCCATTACAATAGCGTGAAGCCATTTTATTTCCGGCACCGGCAGCAAGCGGCAGACCATACGGAACCGGTTCTGCTGCCGCTTCGGCGGCTTGCCAAACCGTTCTCTTCGAGCAGGGGCGCAGTCAAGCCGTAGCGGAAACAATGTGGATTCATGATAATGCCCATCTTTTATTTTTCAGACTATTTTTCAGACGGCCTGCTTTTTTATGTTTTCTCAAAATCCATCTGTATCCCTGCTACAAGGCTTGAACCCCGAACAACTCTCTGCCGTTACTTGGCCGCCGCAGTCTGCGTTGGTGTTGGCGGGCGCGGGCAGCGGTAAAACCCGTGTGCTCACCACCCGCATTGCCTGGCTTTTGCAAAGCGGCCAGGCCGGTGTGCACGGCATTTTGGCGGTAACGTTCACCAATAAAGCGGCCAAAGAAATGCAAACCCGCCTGGGGGCGATGAGCCATGTTAACGTGCGCGCCATGTGGCTGGGCACGTTTCACGGCCTGTGCCACCGCTTTTTGCGCCTGCACCACCAAGCCGCCGGCCTGCCTTCTACTTTTCAGATTCTCGACAGCGGCGACCAGCTCGCCCTAATCAAGCGGCTGCTCAAGCAGCTTAACATTGCTGAAGAAATCATTGCCCCGCGCTCGCTGCAAGGCTTTATCAACGCCCAAAAAGAAAGCGGCCTGCGCGCCGCGCAGCTTTCTGCGCCCGATGCGTACACCCGGCGCATGATTGAGTGTTACGCGGCTTATGATCAAACCTGCAACCGCGAAGGGGTGGTGGATTTTGCCGAGTTGATGCTCAGAAGTTATGAAATGCTGCAGGCCGATGAAACGCTGCGCCTGCACTACCAAAACCGTTTCAACCATATTTTGGTTGATGAGTTTCAAGATACCAACAAACTGCAATACGCCTGGCTCAAGCTGATGGCCGGCGGGGGCGCGGCTGTGTTTGCGGTGGGTGATGACGATCAGTCTATCTACCGCTTCCGTGGCGCGCATGTCGGCAATATGACTGCCCTGATGCGCGAATTCGGCATTGAGGCGCCCATCAAGCTCGAACAAAACTACCGTTCAGACGGCCACATTCTTGCCGCCGCCAACGCGGTGATTGCCAACAATGCCGAGCGGCTGGGCAAGAATTTGCGCACCGAAGCCGAAAGCGGCGACAAAATCCGCTTTTACTGCGCCCCCGTTGATTATGATGAAGCGCAGTTCATTATTGACGAAGCCAAATCGCTGCAACGCGAAGGCCGCCGGCTTGATGATATGGCGGTGCTCTACCGCAGCAATGCCCAGTCGCGCATCATCGAACAGGCTCTGTTTGCCGCCGGCATGCCCTATAAAATCTACGGCGGGCTGCGTTTTTACGAGCGCCAGGAAATCAAACACGCGCTGGCCTACCTGCGCCTGGCCGTCAGCCCTGATGACGACAACGCCCTGTTGCGCGTGATCAACACCCCGCCGCGCGGCATCGGCACCCGCACCATCGAAAACATTCAGGCCGCCGCCGCAGAGCAGGGTGTTTCGCTGTGGCAGGCTGCCTGCGGTATGGGCACGAAAGCCGCCAAAGTTGCTGCCTTTGTGCGCCTGATCGAAGGCCTGCGCGCGCAAGCCGCCAATGTATCCCTACAGGAAATGATGCTTGCCGTTACCCGCGACAGCGGCCTGGTCGAATACTACCAAACCCAAAAAGGCAGCCACCAAGACCGCTTAGACAATCTGGACGAACTCATCAATGCCGCCGTTGCTTTTAAGCCGTCTGAAAGCAATTTTGAAATTCTGCCCGACAACGCCGAAAGCCCGCTATTTCCCATTCTCGCCTTTTTAAGCAATGCCGCGCTCGAATCGGGTGAAAACCAGGCCGGTGCCGGCGAAGAAGCCCTGCAAATGATGACGGTGCACGCCGCCAAAGGCTTGGAATTTGATGTCGTTTTTCTCACCGGCATGGAAGAAGGGCTGTTTCCCAGCGAATACAGCCTGGCCGAACGCGGCGGCCTCGAAGAAGAACGCCGCCTGATGTATGTGGCCGTTACCCGCGCCCGCAAACGGCTTTATATCAGCATGGCCCAACAGTGCCTGCTGCACGGTCAAACCCATTTCGGCATCGTTTCGCGCTTTGTTGAAGAGATTCCGCCTGAAGTGCTCCACCGCCTTTCGCCCGCCCCGCAGCGCGCCGGCGGATCTGCCGGTGTGTCGAAGAAGGCCGGCAGCCGCGTTGTCGAAACGTTTGGCGCGCCGCAGCAATACCACGGTTTTACCATCGGCCAAAACGTGCGCCATGCCAAATTCGGCACCGGCGTGATTATCGATGCGGTGGATAAAGGCGGCTCGGCAAGGCTGACGATTAATTTCGGCAAAGAAGGGGTGAAAGATTTGGATACTGCGTTTGCCAAGTTGGAGGCCGTCTGAAAAAACATGTGCAGGCGGATTAGGCGGGCCTGGCGGGAAAATCTACCCTGCCTGCTTCGCTGACGAATGAATCCAGCGCAATATCGTGTGCTTCGTGCGGCAGGCGGGCGCACATCTGGCAGGCAAAGCCGGTGCCCACCGTGTGCGGTTTCAGACGGCCTTTCAAGGCTGCCAGCGTAACATCGTAGTAGCCGCCGCCATGGCCCAGCCGGTAGCCCTGCCGGTCGATGCCCACCAGCGGCACCAGCAAAACGGTGAGGCGGTGGGCGCGGATTTTTCTGCCGCCGAATTGCGGGATGGCCAAGCTGCCCCGGCTGTGGCGGCGTTCGGCCTTGCGGCTGTCGGCCTGATAAGGGGTGAACCACAGCCGCAGCGAGCGCGGTTCGATATAGGGCAGATAAAGTCGGGCGCCGCGCGCTAAGGCCGTCTGAATAAAACCGCCCAGCCGCAGCTCGCTGCCCACCGGCCAATAAATGCCGATGCGGGCGCGGCGGCGGATATGGTGTTTCAGCAAACAGTTGGCGGCGCGCTCGGCGCGTTTGCGTTCGCTTTTGCCCAGCGACTGGCGGGCGCGGCGCAAACGGCGGCGCAGCCCGGCTTTATCTTGCATGTTCATTTCAAACGGCCTTTGTGTGTTGGGGCGGGGTATCGTGAACCCTCTTCGTTTCTGTTACGGTGTTGCTGTATCTCGACCCCAAAAGCATGGTTTGGCAGGCCGCTTTAGCGCGCGGCAGCAGGGCCGGCTCCCTGTTGTTTGCGTTTGCCGCTGCCTGCTGCCTGGTGATGAAGATGGGGCGGATTCGCTGTATTGTGCATTAAGTTCAATTGCTGCGGGGTTTCAGGTTGGTGCCTTTGCAAGTTATTCAGGCCGTCTGAAATGTATGTTCAGACGGCCTGCGGTTTGCCGCAATGCGGTGCTGTCTATTCGGGGCGCATTTGCGGAAACAGAACCACATCGCGGATAGAGGGCGCATCGGTGAGCAGCATCACCAAACGGTCCAGCCCGATGCCGCTGCCGCCGGTGGGGGGCAGGCCGTATTCCATGGCGCGGATGTAGTCGGCATCATAGTGCATGGCTTCATCGTCGCCGGCTTCTTTCTGCGCCACTTGCGCTTTGAAGCGGGCGGCCTGGTCTTCGGGGTCGTTTAATTCCGAATAGCCGTTGGCCAGCTCGCGGCCGACAACAAACAGCTCGAAGCGGTCGGTTAAGCCGGGTTTGGTGTCGGAAGCGCGCGCCAGCGGCGAGACTTCTACGGGGTAGTCGATGATAAAGGTGGGGTGCCACAGTTTGCTCTCGGCGCAGCCTTCAAACAGCGCCAGCTGCAGGCTGCCGATGCCGGGCGCGGGCGGGATTTTTTCGCCGTGTTTCACGATTTCCTGTTTCAGCCATTGGGCATCGTTTAACTGATCATCGGTGTAGTGGGGGTTGTGTTTTTTTATGGCTTCGAGAATGGTCAGCCGCTCGAACGGGCTTTCCAAATCGACTTCTTGGCCGTTGTAGCGGATTTTGGCGGTGCCGCACACTTCCCGGGCGGCATGGCGGATCACGCTTTCGGTCATTTCCATCATGCGCTCGTAGGTGCAGAAGGCTTCGTAGAATTCCATCATGGTGAATTCGGGGTTGTGGCGGGTGCTCATGCCTTCGTTGCGGAAGCTGCGGTTGATTTCAAACACGCGCTCCAGCCCGCCCACCACCAGGCGTTTCAGATAAAGCTCGGGGGCGATGCGCAGATAAAGCGGCATATCGAGCGCGTTGTGGTGGGTTACGAAGGGTTTGGCCGCCGCGCCGCCGGGAATCGGGTGCATCATCGGGGTTTCTACTTCGAGATAACGCTGGCCCGCCATATAGTTGCGCACGGCCTGAATGATTCGGCTGCGTTTGATAAAGGTGTTGCGCGAATCGGCGTTGGTAATCAAATCGGCATAGCGTTGGCGGTATTTCTGCTCTTGGTCGGTTAAGCCTTTGTGTTTGTCGGGCAGCGGGCGCAGCGATTTGGTGAGCAGGTGCAGCTTGGCGGCGCGCACGGTCAATTCGCCGTGGTTGGTTTTGAACAGGGTGCCTTCCACGCCGATGATGTCGCCCAAATCCCAATGTTTGAAGGCGTTGTGCGCTTCTTCGCCCACGCCTTGATTGTTTACATACACCTGAATCTGGCCGCTCATGTCTTGCAGAGTGGCGAAACCGGCTTTGCCCATGGCGCGTTGCAGCATCATGCGGCCGGCGATTTTCACGGGGATTCCCTGCGGGTCGAGCTCGGCTTTTTCAAGACGGCCGTATTGCGCCTGCAAATCGCCGGCAAAGGCATCGCGGCGGTATTGGTTGGGAAAGGCAATCCCCTGTTGGCGGATTGCATGGAGTTTTTCGCGGCGCAGGGCGATGATTTGGTTTTCGCTCAATTGCGGCTCTTCGGGGTGTGGGGGCTGTAGGCTCATGGGAAAGGTTCCGGAAAATGCAGGCACACCGGCCTGATAATGTTGAATTTTGGGCGGTATTTTACGTGATTCCGGCTGTTTTTTCTATGCGCCCGGCCGTCTGAAAAATAAATTTTCAGACGGCCGGCATAAAAATATACAAGCTGCACGGGTGGTGTGCGGCTGCCCCGAAATATGGCAATGTATCCAGATGCCCATAGCTGTGGTGAACCCCCTTCGTTTCCGGCACAAGGCAGGGGTAAAAACTGTGCGGAGCCGGCGCTGCTGCCGCCCGCAGACAGGTAAAGCCGTTGGCTTTGCCAAGACGGCAACGCAACGAAAAGGAAAGGAGGTTCGCCATGCGCGCGCGGGGCTTTGCAAAAACACCTTAAGGCCGTCTGAAAGCTCCAATGCCCCGGTTTGCGCGAAGGCGGGGTTTGAATGAAACGATTGAAGTTTGGGTCAAACACATTGAAACGCTCCAATTGCTGCTGCCTGCACGGGGTAATTCGGCAGGCTGGCGCAGCGGCGAAACTGATGGCGGCAAATAAATTTCCGGCAGTATTTTTTGAATGTTGCAAAGGTTTCGGCTTTGAAACGGCTACGGCACCGGCCTGCCTGTAACCCGCTGCCCGCGCTGTCTGCGCTCTGCCGCTTTGTGTTGGTTTCGGCAGGCTGCGGGTAAATGATTCGGGGGCAGGGTGGTTTCAGACGGCTGTTTCAGGCTGTCTGAAAACCCATCGGGCGGCGATTGAAGATGTAGCGCGGGCTGTTTCAGGCCGTCTGAAAACTTTTCGCCCCGGGTTGGCGGGTGTTTGGAATATTCGGTTTTAACGGTTTTGACGGTTGTGCAGATAGTCGAACACACGGCTGCCATCGATTTCGCCCAAGCCGCGTATGCGCACCCTCGGGTGGCGGCTCAGCAGCGCAAAAAGCTCGGAAACATTGTCATCGGGATCCAGCTCGGGCAGATTGCCGCTGCTGAGCGGCAACAGGTTGGCGATTTGGCTGATTTTGCCGTAATCGGTATGTTCACTTTGGAAAAACGAGCGCACAAATTCGTTGGCGGGCCGGGTTTGCAGCTCTTCGGGCGTGCCTGTTTGCTGTAGTTTTCCGTCCTGCATAACGGCGATGCGGCCGGCCAGGCGTTGCGCTTCGCTCATGTTGTGGGTAACGAATATGATGGTGGTGGACAAGCGGCGGTGGATGTCGGCCACCATTTCCTGCAAGGCGTTGCGGGAGAGCGGGTCGAGCGCGCTGAATGGTTCGTCCATCAGCAACACATCAGGTTTGGCGGCAATGGCACGCAAAATGCCGATGCGCTGCTGCTCGCCTCCGGATAATTCGCGGGGATAACGGTGGGCATATTTGGCCGGCGGCATGCCGACCATTTCCAGCAGTTCTCCGCTGCGCCGGCTGCGTTCGGTTTTGCTCCAGCCCAAAATATCGGGAACCAGCTCGATGTTTTGTTTCACTGTCATGGTGGGAAACAGGGCAATCTGCTGTAAAACATAGCCGATGCGGTGGCGCAGGCGGCGGATGTCGTAATCTTTGATGCGCCGGTCGTTGAAATAAACATTGCCTTCGCTGGGCTCGGTGAGTGCGTTAATCATTTTGAGGGTGGTGGTTTTGCCGCAGCCGGAAGGGCCGACCATCACGAAAAATTCGCCTTCGAAAATGCTGAGGTTCAAGCCGCTGATAACGTGTTTATTGCCGTAATGTTTGCCGACTCCGCGAAATTCGATAATGGCTTTCATGGAGCCTCCTTACGCAACAATTTATGGGTGGTGAGATAGTCGGCTGCAACTTTGGCCGGCGTTTCGCCGTTGTTTTTTACCCGGTTGTTCATTTCTGACATCTCTTCTTCGCTGATTTTGCCGGCCAACCGCTCGAGCGAACGAACCACTTGCGGATGCCGGCGGGCAAATTCGGCCCTCATCAGCGGCGCGCCTTGATAATGGGGAAACAACTGCAAATCGTCTTTGAGCAGTTGCAGGCGGTGGCGGCGGATTTCGGCATCAGTCGAATAGACGTCTATCAGATCGACACGGCCGTCTGAAAGCGCACTGTAGCGCAGCGCAGGCTCGATGCCGGAAACGTGTTTCAGCCGGATATGATGGGTTTCTGCCAGCCCTTTATAGCCGTCTTGCCGGTCGATAAACTCCAGCGTGAACCCGGCGCGCACATGGTTTTTTACCTTGGCCAAATCCGAAATGGCGGCAAGATTATGTTTTTGCGCATACGCCTGCGGCAGCGCCAGCGCATAGGTGTTTTGATAGCCCATCGGCTCCAACAACAGCATTTTATATTGTTCGGCCAGCAAATCTTTGGCCAGCCGGTAGGTTTGTTGCGGGCTGGAAATCCGCTCCTTATTCCCTGCCGGCTGCTCGACCAGGCTCTCCAATACGGTGCCGGTAAATTCGGGATAGATATCGATTTCGTTGTGTTTGAGCGCGTTAAACAGAAAACCGGTTTTGCCGAAATTCGGCTTCAACACCACTTGAATATTTGGATTTTCATTTTCAATCAGCATCTTATACATATTGATTAAGATATCCGGCTCGCTGCCCAATTTGCCGGCCACCACTACTTGACGGTCGCCGCCCCCGCTGTTCCACCACTGCACTCCCGCCGACAGAGCCACCAAAAAAACGGCCATCCCCAGCGCACGGCCGGCTTTTTTGCGTTGCAGACGGTACACCAAACCGCTCACGCCCACCGCCAGCAATGCAGAAGCGGCCGCACCGATAAAAGTGAGGGCCATATTATTGCGGTCTATACCCAGCAAGATAATGTTTCCCAAACCACCCGCGCCCACCAATGCTGCCAGCGTGGCGGCGCCGATAATCAGCACGGCCGCAGTGCGGATGCCGGAAATCATCGCCGGAAACGCCAAAGGCAGCTCCACTCTAACCAGTTTCTGCCAGCGCGACAGCCCGAAAGCGGTGGCTGCTTCTTTGATAGCTGGGTCGATTTCAGAAAAACCCAAGTAAGTGTTTTGGAAAACAGGCAACAAGGCATAAAGGGTTAGCGCAATCAATGCCGGCGGAGCGCCGATGCCGACAAAGGGAATCAGCAGCCCCAACATTGCCAGCGAAGGAATGGTTTGCAGGATATTGGTGAGCTGCAACACAGCTTCTGCCTGTTTGCGGCGGCCGGAAAACCACACCGCCAGCGGCACGGCAACCGCTACCGAACACAGCAGGGCAGCCAGAGAAATCAGCAGATGCTCCAGCGTGGCAGTGATCAGTTCGTTTTTGCGCTCCAGCAGGGTTTGCAGGAATATATTCATATAGAGGGGTGTTTTTTAAGTGTGTGAAAGCCGGCATGAAGGCAGGCAGTGGGCGGGCAGTATCGACCGGGCTGAAAACGGCTGGTTTATTGATGCCTGGATTATGGCATAAGCCAAAGGCCGTCTGAAGAATTATTTAGGCTCTAGACTGGCAGAATAGCTCTGTTAGCCTGGAAAAATGAAATATAACACCAAGTTAAGTGACCATCAGCTCAAAAAATTATCAAGCATTTTTGTGTCGGTATAGAAGCCTCAAAAACCGCTTTGCCGACAGGCTTCAACCGCAATACCATCAACCACCGGTATCGCATTTTCAGGCACGAAATATACCGCTGCCAAAGCGGGTAAAAAGACCTGTTATACGGCAGCATGGAGGTCGATGAAAGCTATTTTGCTGTCAAACGGCAGCGCGGTTTCCATGGCAAGTCAAAGCGTGGCAGAGGAACGCTTAAACAACCGTCTTTGGTATTTTCGAAAGAGACGGCAGGGTTTATACCGAAATCGTTCCTGATTGTAAAAAGAAAACACTTCAAGCTGTTATATTGGGAAAGGTCTCTCTGGAGGGTGTTGTTTATTCTGATAGCCGGCGCGGTTACAGCGGCCTGGTCGATGCGGGCTACTCTAAACATTTGCGCGTTAATCACGGACAAAATGAGTTTGCGGATGGTACCGGGCACATCAATGGTATTGAAAGCTTCCGGAGTTTTACCAAACGAAGGCCCGCCAAATTCAACGGCGTAACCAAAAACTTTGATTTGCACCTGAAGGAATGCGGATGGCGATGGAACCGGAACTCTGATGAACTGGGTCACCAACTTTGGGGGCTTTTTAAAGTAAATTTATATAAAGCTGCTAGTCTAGAGCCTGATTTAAAATATTTTACAGTAAAAACAAACCTGTGGCGCAAAAAAGACAACACCGGGCAGGGCAGCAGTTAAATTTGGCATTCTGTAAAGTGCGTGAGTATAATTGCCGTCAGCAACTTTTCATAACTGTTTATCCTTTCGGAAAACACTTCGGCCCTTGTTTACAAGGGCGTTTTTTTGCCTGCCGTTTTCAGACGGCCTTTGCTCGCAAAAATTTTAGATTTTTTTGCCAACCATTGCGGCCTAACCGGCTACTTCTTTCAAACGGTAGAGCATTTCCAGGGCTTCGCGCGGCGACAGTTCGTCCGGGCGGATGGCGGCCGGCATATCCGGCGTGGGGCTGGCTCGGACGATCGTTTTTCGGGTTGCGGCCGTCTGAAAAACTTTCCGTGCCGTTAAAACTACTGCCGCTGTTTTCAGACGGCCTTTGCCTGCAAAAGTTTTTCAGGTTTCTTTTCCAACCATTGCGGCCTGTCCGGCTATTTCTTTCAAACGGTAGAGCATTTCCAGGGCTTCGCGCGGCGACAGTTCGTCCGGGCGGATGGCGGTCAGCATATCCAGCGCGGGGTTGGCCGGCGGGCTGTTTTCAAAATTGCGGTCGTCTGAAAAATTTTCCGTGCTGTTAAAGCCGCCGCCATCGTTTTCAGACGGCATCATATTGAAAATATCCATCTGCGGGCGGCCGGCGGCGGCCTGTGCTTCGAGTTGGTTTAGGTGCCTGCGGGCGGATTTGAGCGCGCGCGCGGGCAGGCCGGCGAGTTTGGCCACGGCAATGCCGTAGCTTTTGCTGGCGGGGCCGGGCTCAATGTGGTGCAGAAACACGATGTCCTGCCCCTGCTCGAGCGCCGAAAGGTGCATATTGACGGCACCGGCGTGCGCTTCGGGCAGGCGGGTCAGCTCGAAATAGTGGGTGGCAAACAGGCTGAACGATTGGTTTTTCTGCAACAGGTGTTCGGCAACGGCCTGCGCCAGTGCGAGACCGTCAAAAGTGGAAGTGCCGCGGCCGACTTCGTCCACCAGCACCAGCGACTGTTCGGTGGCGTGGTGCAGGATGTAGGCGGTTTCGCTCATTTCCACCATAAAGGTGGAGCGGTTGCCGGCCAGATCGTCGCTGGCACCGATGCGGGTGAAAATCTGGTCGATGGGGCCGGTTTTGGCGGCATCTGCCGGCACGAAGGCACCGGTGTGCGCCAACAACACGATTAACGCCACTTGGCGCATATAGGTGGATTTGCCGCCCATATTGGGGCCGGTGAGCAGCATCAGGCGGTGTTTGTGGTCGAGACCGGTGTGGTTGGCGGTAAAGTGGTGTACCTGCCGCTCGACCACAGGGTGGCGGCCGTTGTTGATTTCAATCAGCGGATAATCGGCAAACTCGGGGCAAACGTAGCCGCGTTCTTCGGCTTGGCGGGCAAAAGTGGAGAGAACGTCTAGCGAAGCGGCGGCTTTGGCGGCTTTCTGCAATTGCGGCAAGGCCGTCTGAAGCTCTTTGAGCAGGGTGTCGTAGAGTTGTTTTTCAAGCGCGAGCGCCTGTTCTTGCGCGCTTAATACTTTGTCTTCAAAGGTTTTTAATTCGGGGGTGATGAAGCGTTCGGCGTTTTTCAGGGTTTGGCGGCGCTGGTAGTCGGCGGGCGCCTGTTCGGCCTGCACTTTGGATAATTCGATATAAAAGCCGTGCACGCGGTTGAATTCCACTTTTAAGGTAGACAGGCCGGTGCGTTCGCGTTCGCGCGCTTCGAGGGCGAGCAGAAATTCATCGCCGTGGTTTTGAATATGGCGTAATTCATCTAATTCGGGGTGGAAGCCGTGGTTGATCACGCCGCCGTCTTTCAGCCACACGGCAGGCTCGGGCAGGATGGCCGCTTGCAGCTTTTCAGCCACTGGCAGGGTTTCGGGGAACACATTTTGCAGGGTTTGCAGCAAGGCACTGCTGCCGGCGGGCACCGGCGTTCCGGCCAGCACAAAAAGGCTGTCGCGCAGGGCGGCCAAATCGCGCGGGCGAGCATTGCCCACGGCGATGCGGGCGGCAATGCGCTCAATGTCGGCTACGTTTTTCAGACGGCCCTGCACATCGGCATGGTGGTTTTGCAGTTCCATCACTGCCTGCTGACGCGCCTGAATGTGGCTGCGGTTGCGCAGCGGATGGTGCAGCCACAGCTCAAGCAGGCGGCTGCCCATATGGGTGGCGCATTCATCAAGCACCGAAAACAGCGTGGGCGATTTTTTGCCGGTGAGTGTTTGGGTGATTTCAAGATTGCGGCGGGTGGCTGCATCCATGCCGATATATTGGCTTTCGGTTTCGAGCGAAAGGCCGTCTAAATGCTGCGGCAGGCTGTTTTGGGTGAGACGGATATAGTTGAGCAGCGCGCCGGCTGCGCCAACGGCTTCCGCGTGTTCTTCGATATCGAGGCCGAACCCGCGCAGATCTTGGCTGCCGAAATAATCGGCGAGCAGCTTGGCAGCAGTGTCGGCGGCAAACTGCCAGTGGTTGAGCCGCGTGATGTTGGCCGCCCGGATATCGGGCACGTTTCTGCCATCGGGCAGCAATATTTCCGCTGGCTGCAAACGCGCCAACTCATCGGCCAGCTTTTGCGCGCCGGTGAGCTTGGCTTTGAATTCGCCGCTTTGCAGCGAAGCCCAGGCCAGCCCGATGTGTTTTTTTCCGGCACACACGGCAACAATGCGGTTGGTTTCTTTGTCTTCCAAAAAAGCAGAATCGGTGAGCGTGCCGGGGGTAACGATGCGCACCACTTTGCGCTCCACCGGCCCTTTGCCCGCGCCCACTTCGCCCACCTGCTCGCAAACCGCCACGCTTTTGCCCATTTTCACCAGCCGCGCCAGATACTGCTCGGCGGCGTGAAACGGCACACCCGCCATTTTAATCGGCTCGCCGTTCATCTGGCCGCGGGTGGTGAGGGTGATATCGAGCAGTTTTGCCGCCTCTACCGCATCATCGAGAAACAGCTCGTAAAAATCGCCCATGCGGTAAAACACCAGTTTGTCGGCATGGCCGGCTTTGATGTCGAGATATTGCTGCATCATCGGGGAAACGGCGGGTTTGGTCATGTTCAGACGGCCTGTGCGGGTAGAAAAGGAGGGCTATTGTAGCAAAAGAAAGAAAAGCTTAGGCCGTCTGAAAACATTTCCCCGGCGGGAAACTTTTCAGACGGCTTTTGGTCTTTATTCGAATTAATAATAATGTTTATCCTCTGAAATTCGACATTTAAAGGAGAGAAGAAATGAACTTATATAAAAATATCGACAGTTATTCTGGATTTGTCGGTTGGAATACGGCATCCAACATATTCGATACATTCAACCCAAATGAATGGCAGCCTGTTTCCACCCCAAAAGCATCGGATTATGTTCCGCTTCCCACACCTGCCGCACCATCAGCAACAGACTATATCCGTACACAGCCATATCCAGAATCATCCGTTACCAAACTATCAACACTCGATACGCTGCCCGTAATGGAAACTACCCTTAGCGGCGGAAAGCGCTACAGTGTAGAAGAATTACAGCAAATTGGCAGCAAATCAAGGGAAGAGATTATCGAATTTTTTAAAAATATTGGTGGAACAGCCACGGAAACTATAGAAGAAGGTAGAGTATTTACATCTTATTCTAGCCCCTTGCTTCCCGGCAAAAGCATTTCTCTAAATGATAAGGGAGATCTTTTTTGGATAACAAGCTATGCAAAATCTCCCGAAGATATATATATCATTGGGAGTAAAACTACCACTCTCACTGACAGCGAAATTGTAGCAATTATAAACGCCCAAAACAATTTGTCCCCTCAGGCCGAAGACTATGTTTCCGTAGAAACCGCATTTGCAACAGAGAATAGTAACACTGAAATCCCCACCAATCTCCTAACCGAAACCGCCACAGTATTGCGGCCGGATATTGCCCCTGTTTCACCCATTACCCCCCAACTACCTACAACCGTGCCTGTAGGAAATCCCGTTATGGCAGAAACCCTGTCCGCCACTCCGGCAGAAACTGCACACACTGCTAACGATACCTCCGAAATAGCCGCTCAACCACAAAACCCCAACCCGCTCAACCAAAGCATAGACGCGGCCGGCAATGCCGCCGCCCTTGCCCAATCTGCCGTTGCCAACCCGCATCAGGCCTTTTTGGCCGAAGCCGAAAAATTCAAAAACAGCGCATCGTTGAAACACGATTTGGCTTCGGGTTTTTCGCAAACCATTATCGAATTTGAACAAGGGCATATCTATGACGAGCGCAGAGCCTACTATGCCGGCAACCGCGAAGCCCTGAACGAGGCGGTAGAAAAAATCCGCACCGATGCGGCAGAACTGACGCAGAAGCACGGCGAAGCGGCGGGCAAAGCCTATCTGCTCGGCGGCATTGCCAAAATAACCGGCACACTGGGCAACTTGGCCGATGCCTACGAATTGGGCGACCGCATCAGCAAAGCCTCTGAAAACGGCAACTGGGATCCCGTGGCCGCGCAGGTGGCCAAAATTGCTGCATCGGCTGCGGCTGTTAGCGGCAATACGGCAATTGCTAGAACAGCCGGGTTACTTCTTATGGGAGCAGGTTTCTCTGCCGGAGTTGTTACTGCTGCTACTTTAGTAGTAGGGGTAGGACTTACAATTGCAGCTTTAAAAGGTGCTGAAGCCTTAGATAAAGAAATTTCCAATGCCAACCGGTTTGGTTTCAGCAGCAATGGTGAAGACAAATACACCGATTTAGTTGTATTCGGCAACCACAGCCACAGCGGCGACACCAAACTTGCCGCCAAAAGCGTAACCCTGATCGGCAGCCACCGTTTTGAAAATCTCGAAATCGACAGTGAAGATTTGGCGGTGATCGGCGATATCGATTCAAACGGCAAACTTATCCTTAATGCCG
>NZ_JADGLG010000040.1:0-24439 GCF_015235335.1 Neisseria sp. 19428wB4_WF04 | reverse complement strand
CAAGCAAAACGCCATTTACGCAAGTTTAACGGCATTTCCAAAGAGCATTTTGAACTGTATTTGAAAGAGTGTGAATGGCGTTTTAACAACAGTGAGATAAAATTTCAAATTTCTATTTTAAAACAATTAGTAAAGCAGGATTTGTTCTAGTTATCTAGGACAGCACCTATTAATTTATTGTTGATATTGTCCCATTTTGAGGATATTTACCATTTATGTTGTGGTTATATTCTTGTTTATGTTGATACTTAAACCTGATAGGAGTTTAATAAAATGCGTACATTAAATGCTAACGAATTGAGTCAAGTATCAGGCGGTTGGGTGGCCAATGCCGCTGGTGCAGGTATGGGAGCTGTCGGAGGGCATCTCGGCTATATGGCCAGTACAGCCGCAAGCGGACAATACAATCCATGGGCACATGCAGCAGCAGTTGTTACCGGTGCAGGAGAGGGGCATTAAGCCCCGTTTCAGGAGCTAGGACGTTGGTTACCGGCATGCGTAGCACAGCGTTTGGCGCAGCAGCAGGGGCAATCAATGGATACGCAGGTACAATGGGTACCACATATAACATTGGTCGTTAATATAATTCTTATCGAATCTAACCATTAAAGTTAATGGTTAGATTCTGCTTTCTTAAAAAGAAAATTCGAGTATTTGGAATGCTGCTTGTATTTAAATAATGATGGAAATACCCAGCAGGATATTATGCCGGTCGTAATTTGATTTACGTAATTTGGAATGCGGTGCAGGTGTATAGGTAGCGACTGCTACCGGCCAAATACTATTTCAGTACGACAGGGCGGATATATGAGCGGCAACCAATCTGAATGACTGTATTTTTCTTGTAGAGGGATATTAATGATAATTTATCTGTGTAGTGCGATTTTTTTCTTTTTTTGGTTGGGTATGCGCTCTTATACCCGCAGAAAAACATGGGCAGCGGCACTGATCGTAATGACAGCTATGCCAGGGTTATTATGGACTTTTGCCGCTTGGTATGATGTCATGCATATCTACCCTCAGGATAAAACGCGAATCTGGCTGCTTTTGGGCTGTCATTCAATATTTTTAATCGTATTTAGCGACTATCTTCTGTATTTCTTCAGCAAAATTCAAAAGAAATAATTTTTAATTCACTAGAAAATGCCAAATGCAAGGGCTGAAAGTGCGAAGCCGATGGCGGCAATCAGGGTTTGATTAACGGTCCAGGTTTTCAGCGTGGTGGGCACGTCCATGTCGAGCAGGCGGCCGACCAGCCAGAAACCGGAATCGTTGAAATGGCTCACGCCCACAGAGCCGGCGGCGGTGGCCAAAACAATGCAGGCAAGCTGCCAGTCGCTGTATCCGGCGGCGGCAACGGCGGGTGCCATCAGCGCGGCGGCGGTGGTTAAGGCCACCGTGGCCGAGCCTTGCGCGATGCGCAGTGCCAACGCCACCAAAAAGCAGCCCAACAGCACGGGAATGCCCAAATGACTCATGCTGTCGGCCAATGCCTGACCGATGCCCGAAGCGCGCAGCACCCCGCCGAACATACCGCCTGCGCCGGTAATCAAAATAACCGAGCAAACAGGGCCGAGCGCGCCGTCAACGGTTTTTTCAAGCGCGCTGCCCCGCTCGCCGCGTTTTCTTCCCAGCACAAACATGGCCGCCGACACCGAAACCAACAGCGCAACGGGGGTGGCACCGATCATGCGTAGAGCCTGCACCCAGCCTTCATCGGTACTCACCACTTTTTCGGCCGCCAGCGTGGCCAAACCGGTATTTAGAAAAATCAGCAACATCGGGATGAACATAATGCCGATAACCGTGCCGGCTCCGGCAGGCTCTTTGGGGGCATCATCGTCCTGCCTGCCGCCGCTGAGGATATCGGGCACCGGCACGGCAAATCTGCGGTCAAGCACCCGGCCCAGCAGATAACCGCTGAAATACCAGGTAACCACCGCCAGCGGCAGCCCGAGCAGCAGCACATGGCCGATGTTGGCGCCGTAAAATTCAGAAGCGGCAATCGGGCCCGGATGCGGCGGCAGGAAAACGTGCATTACCGAAAACGCGCCGATGGAGGCCATGCCGTAGGCCAACACATTGGCTTTCATACGCCGCGCGGTGGCAAACACAATCGGCAGCATCACCACCAGCCCTGCATCGAAAAAAATCGGAAAGCCGAAAATCAGCGATGCCACACCCAACGCAAACGGCGCGCGCTTTTCGCCGAAAGTGCGTATCAGCGCATCGGCCAGCGACTGCGCTCCGCCCGAAGTTTCCACCAGCCTGCCGAGCATCGCACCCAAGCCCACCAACAGCGCCACGCTGCCCAGCGTGCCGCCGAAGTTTTTCACCAACACATCGTTCACAATACTGCCCATCGGCAGCCCTGTGGCGATGGCGGTAAACAGGCTGGCAATCATCAGCGTGAGCAGCGCGTGTATGCGGAATCTGACAATCAACACCAAAATCAGCAGGATGGCGCCTGCCGCAATGCCCAGCAGCGTGCCTGCGCTTAACGTTTGCGTCCAGTTTTCCATATCAAGCCCTTTTCCATATACAAATACAAAAATAGTGGAATCTGCCGTCATTCTAAATACAGCCGAACACCCCGCCTATGACTTACATCAAGCCGGGCAGTCTGCATATTTGCAGCAAATCTGCCGCCATTCCGTTAGCGCATTGCCGCGCTTCGGCCTGCAAACGACTTTTTTGAATCCGCCCGGCAGAAACAGAGCCGGCGCCCGTTGCCCGCACGCCCTGCCGCCGCGCATCAAAAATAAAACTGCCCCGCCTGCTGTGCTGCAAAATGATGCACAATGCCAAACGGCAGGCCGTCTGAAACCGTTTTTGCAAAGCCGCCCATGCTTTCAGACGGCCTTTGGGCTAAAATACGCTCCCACCGAAAACACGGCAGAACAATGTGAAAATACTGATACTCGGCAGCGGCCAGGTAGGCTCCACCGTTGCCCAAGAGCTGGCCTCGCTGCCCGAAAACGATGTAACCATCATCGATACAAGCGAAACCGCGCTACAAAACATCGGCAGCAAACTCGATGTGCAAACCCTGCTGGGCAACGGCGCCTCACCGTTTATGCTCAAGCGCGCGGGCGCGGAAGACGCCGATCTGCTGCTGGCACTCACCCGTAGCGATGAAACCAATATCGTGGCCTGCAAAATCGCCGCCGAGGTGTTCAACATTCCCGGCCGTATCGCCCGCGTGCGCTCCACCGATTATCTCGACTACCAAACCGAAGAAACGCTCAACAGCCTCGATATCTTCAGCATCACCGAGTCAATCAGCCCCGAAGAACTGGTTACCGAACGGCTCACCGGCCTGCTCAGCTACACCAGCGCATTGCAGGTGCTGCGCTTTGCCGGCGACAAAGCCCGTATGGTTGTGGTGCAGGCGCGCAAAGGCGGCCTGCTGGTCGATAAAGAAATCGCCCAAATCAACCAACACCTTCCCGAAGGCGTGGATTGTCAGATTTGCGCCATCTACCGCAACAACCGCCTGATTGTGCCTTCCGCACAAACCGTGATTATCGAAGGCGACGAAGTGTTTTTCGTGGCCGGCACCGAAAACGTCAAAATCATGATGCGCGAGCTGCGCCCCAACGAACAGCGCAACCGCCGCATCATGATTGCCGGCGGCGGCAACATCGGCTACCGCCTGGCCAAACAGCTCGAAAGCAGCATGGACATCAAAATCATCGAATACAGCAAAAACCGTGCCGAATGGCTGGCCGAACACCTCGACCGCACCCTTGTGCTGCACGGCTCGGCCACCGATGAAACCCTGCTGGAGCAGGAATATATCGATGAAATCGATGTTTTCTGCGCCCTCACCAACGATGACGAAAACAACATCATGGCCGGCCTGCTGGCCAAAAATCTCGGCGCCAAGCGCGTGATTGCCATCGTGAACCGCTCAAGTTATGTGGATCTGCTCGAGGGCAACAAAATCGACATTGTGGTGTCGCCGCACCTAGTTACCATCGGCTCGATACTCGCCCATATCCGCAAAGGCGATGTGGCGGCCGTACATCCCCTGCGGCGCGGCAAAGCCGAAGCCATCGAAGTGGTGGTGCACGGCGACAAACAAACCTCCGCGCTGGTCGGCCGCCGCGTGTCGGAAATCAAGTGGCCGCCGGGCTGCCACTTTGCCGCCCTCGTGCGCGGCGATGAAGTGGTGATGGGCCACAAAGAAGACGCGGTAATGGCCGAGGGCGACCATATCATTTTCTTCGTATCCCGCCGGCGCATATTGCGCGAGCTGGAAAAACTGATTGCCGTGAAAATGGGCTTTTTCGGCTAGCTTGCGCCGGTTGCACAATCATCCGGATACACCGTGCACAGGCCGGTGCCTTTGCAAAACACCTTCAGGCCGTCTGAAAAAATCCAATGCCACCATTCCCCGCAGGCGGAAATCCACATGAAAATATTGACGCGCCGGTCAAACAAACGCTTGAAACAAACACCCGCACTCCC
Organism: Neisseria sp. 19428wB4_WF04; assembly: GCF_015235335.1. NCBI lineage: Bacteria > Pseudomonadati > Pseudomonadota > Betaproteobacteria > Neisseriales > Neisseriaceae > Neisseria > Neisseria sp. 19428wB4_WF04. The sequence continues at coordinate 19,966 of NZ_JADGLG010000040.1, read as the reverse complement.
GCGCAGGCGGGAATGCGGCAAATCATCTCTTGTGATATTTTGCAGATTGGATAAAAGCCTCAGGCCGTCTGAAAACACCTGCCCGATGCAGACTTTTCAGACGGCCTGAAGCGTAGAAAATCGGGCGTTGTTTACGCTTTTTATTTTTCCCAAAAACTTATTTTTCCCAAAAGCCCATTTTAGGTTTTTGAAGATGGTAGGTAATACCGGAAAGCACCGCAAAACCGCATGGTTTTCGGGCGGCAAACATTTTTCAGACGGCCGAAATGAATCCTGAAAAATTCATAATATTTTGATGATAAACACCAACGCTACAGCGCAAATTCCGCCCACACCGGCGCGTGGTCGCTTGGGCGTTCCTGCCCGCGCGCTTCCAAATCCACCTGCACGGTTTGCAGGGCATCGCGCAACGCGGCCGTAACCAAAATATGGTCGATGCGCAACCCCTGCCTGCGTTGGAACATCGCGCCGCGGTAATCCCACCAGGTGTAGTGTGCGCCCTCGGGGTAGAGATGGCGCAGGCTGTCGGTCAGCCCCAAATCGAGCAGGTTGCGGAACCACAAACGCTCGATGCTGGTGCAGTGGATTTTTTCATGCCACTTTTCGGGGTCGTAGCAGTCGGCATCGGCGGGCGCGATATTGAAATCGCCCAGCAGCACCACTTTTCCGTAACGCCCTATTTCGCCGCGCACAAATTCGGCCAGCGCGGCAAACCATTGCCGTTTGTATTCAAACTTGGGGCTGTCGGGCGCTTCGCCGTTTACACAGTAAACATTAATCACGCGCACGCCGTTAATGGTGGCGGCAATCACGCGCCGCTGCGGGTCGTCAGGCAGCGCGGGCAGGCCGGTATGCACGTCTTGCGGCTCAGCCTTGCTGATAACGGCCACGCCGTTATAGGTTTTCTGGCCGCTCCACACGGTGTGCAGGCCGGCCATCTGAAAAACAGCGGCGGGGTATTTGTCTTGATCGAGCTTCAATTCCTGCAACACCAGCACATCGGGTTGGTGTTGTTGCAGCCAGTTTTGCACCTGCGGCAGGCGCACGTTGAGGGAATTTACATTCCAAGTCGCAATCTTCATAAACAGCCTCGGTCGATATTGAAGCCGCCGATTGTGCCACACTCTGCTTTTCCCTGCACGGCCGGGCCAAAACGCAGCCCGCTGCGGCCGGCCGTTTTTTCAGACGGCCTGCGTGCAAACCGATTATTCCTGCACGGAATGTCCGGCAGGATTTTTCGGTTTGGCGCCAAGCGAAAGCAGGGTATCCAAAACCGCCGCCGCCTGCTGCGACACCAGCCGGTATTGCAGCACACGGTAATAGCGCGTGTAATCGACCACGCCTTCGGCACGCAGCCTGGTTAAGTGTTTCGACACCACAGTCGGCTGCAATGCCAACAGCCCCGCCAGCTCGCCTATGCTGCGCTCGCTCTCTTTCAGCAGTACCATAATCGCCAGCCGCTCGGGGTTGCCCATCAACTTGAGCAAAACTGCGGTGCGCTTCATCTCGAGGGTAACAGCATTCATAGTGATAACCGTAATAAACACCAAATATTTATTCTATAACAACTCTTCGCGGCACATTGAACGATAAGGCAGACTTACGGCACAAATGCCGCAGAATACCTTGAAAACCACACTCTAATAAAACATATCGTTATCGTTTTTAAGCAATATTTTTTAAAATTGTGATGATTTCTAATCGGGCCGTTCGGCTTAATTTATCCCCCCGCCGCCCAAAAGGCTTTAATATGGCAGCCTTGCCGCCATATAAGGCCGTCTGAACCCACCCGTATTTTTTAAGAGGAACCCGATGAGCAACGTATTACTGAATCTGGCCGATGAGCCGCGCTACCACGAAATCCAAACCGGCGATATCCGCCCCGCTCTCGAAACCGCCATGAGCGAAGCCCGCGCCGAAATTGCCGCCATTAAAGCCCGAAGCGGCGCCACCTGGGAAAACACGGTAGAGCGCCTAACCGACATCACCGAACGTGTCGGCCGCATTTGGGGCGTGGTGGTGCATTTGAACTCGGTGGCCGACACACCCGAACTGCGCGCCGTATATAATGAAATGATGCCCGAAGTTACCGTGTTTTTCACCGAAATCGGCCAAGATATCGAGCTTTACGAGCGTTTCAAAGCCATCAAAAACTCGCCGGAATTCTCCAGACTCGATGCCGCCCGCCAAACCAAACTCAACCACGACTTGCGCGATTTCGTGCTCAGCGGTGCCGAACTGCCGCCCGAACAACAGGCCGAATTTGCCGCCCTGCAAACCGAAAGCGCGCAACTGGCCGCAAAATTTTCGCAAAACGTGCTCGATGCCACCGATGCGTTTGCCCTGTATTTTGACGACAACAGCCAATTGGCCGGCCTCACCGAAGACGCTCTGGCCATGTTTGCCGCCGCCGCAGAAGCCGAAGGCAGAACGGGCTATAAAATCGGCCTTCAAATGCCGCACTACACCGCCGTGATGCAGTATGCCGGCAACCGCAGCCTGCGCGAACAGATTTACCGCGCCTATGTTACCCGCGCCAGCGAATTAAGCGATGAGGGCAGATTCGACAACACCGCCAATATCGGCCGCCGTTTGGAAATCGCCCTGCAGGAAGCACGGCTGCTGGGTTTCGAGAATTTCGCCCAACTGTCGCTGTTTACCAAAATGGCCGACACGCCCGAGCAGGTTCTCGACTTTCTGCGCGGTTTGGCCGCACGCGCCAAACCGTTTGCCGAAAAAGATTTGGCCGAAATGCAGGCGTTTGCGCGCAGCAACCTCGGTATCGCCGACCCGCAACCATGGGATTTGGCCTACATCGGCGAAAAACTGCGCGAAGCCAAATACGCCTTCAGCGAAACCGAAGTGAAAAAATATTTTCCCGCCGGCAAAGTGCTCGCCGGGCTGTTTGCCCAAATCAACCGTCTCTACGGCGTGAACTTCATCGAAAAAACCGTGTCGGTGTGGCACCCCGACGTGCGCTATTTCGAGCTGGAAAAAGGCGGCTCGATTATCGGCGGCGTGTATATGGATCTATACGCCCGCGAAGGCAAACGCGGCGGCGCATGGATGAACGACTACCGCGGCCGCCGCCGTTTCGTGTCGGGCAGCCGCATCGGCCAAACGCAAACCCCCGTTGCCTATCTGGTGTGCAACTTCACCCCGCCCGTAGGCGGCAGGGAATCGCGCCTGAGCCACGATGAAATCACCACCTTGTTCCACGAAACCGGCCACGGCCTGCACCATTTGCTCACCCAGGTAGATGAACTGGGCGTTTCCGGCATCAACGGTGTGGAATGGGATGCAGTGGAGCTGCCCAGCCAGTTTATGGAAAACTTTGCCTGGGAATACAATGTATTGGCCGATATGTCGGCGCACGAAGACAACGGCGCCGCCCTGCCGCGCGGGCTGTTCGACAAAATGGTGGCGGCGAAAAACTTCCAGCGCGGTATGTTTTTAGTGCGGCAGATGGAATTTGCCCTTTTCGATATGCTGGTTTACAGCCAAAGCGACCCCGGCCGTCTGAAAGAATGGCCTCAGGTTTTGGAAAGCGTGCGCAAAGAAGTGGCCGTGGTGCAGCCGCCCGCCTACAACCGTTTCGCCCTGAGTTTCGGCCACATCTTCGCCGGCGGCTATGCGGCAGGCTATTACAGCTATGCTTGGGCGGAAGTGTTGTCGGCCGATGCCTATGCCGCCTTTGAAGAAAGCGGCGACATCAAAGCCACCGGCAAACGCTTCTGGATGGAAATTCTCGCCGTGGGCGGCTCGCGCAGCGCGATGGAGTCGTTTAAAGCCTTCCGCGGCCGCGAACCGCAAATCGATGCGCTGCTGCGCCACAGCGGTTTCGATATGGAAGCGGCATAAGGCGGTTTTGGCAATTCTGCCGTATCGATAAGCCGTCAGGCCGTCTGAAAAGCCTTTCAGACGGCCTGAGACCTTTGCAAAAAAGCCGTTTTAGTCCTGAATTATTTGTATTTCGTCATACTCGGGCTTGACCCGAGTATCTCTTTTTCTTCTAAAACAAACAGATGATCGGATCAAGCCCGAGCATGGCGGAAATGTTTTAAAAACCTACAAAGATTTTATAAAGTTCAGGCCGTCTGAAAAGCCTTTCAGACGGCCTGAACGCTTAAATCAATACCCTTCTATCACTGTCCTTCCCGCCCCAGCCTTTTAAACTCCCACACCGAGCCGCCGGCATGAAAACTCAAATAATACTGTTCGCCCACGGCTTCGATGACCGCAGTGTGCCAAAAACGTTTGCGCTCTTTGCCCAGCAGCACATACGAAACAAAATACGGTTCGGTAATCACGGCATTGACCGAGCGCGCCTTTTGCGCCCATGCTTCTGCCACGCCTGCCGCATCGGCAAACTTCACCTGAGAAAGCGGAGTGAGTTTTTGGGGAATATCCAAACCTTCGGGCGGAATGCGCATAGTATCGGTGTAACGCCAGCGGCCGTGATCGTAAACATAGTGGTCGATTCGTTCCAGACGATTCGGGTTTTGGATATCCGCTTCGATGCGCGGGCGCACACCGCCGAAAAAATCGATATTGCCAAACACATTAACCGCCCTGCCGCGAAAAGGCGGCAGACTCTCCAGCGCATCTTGCGCCGCCTGCAAAGCGGCAGCATCTTCCAGCAGATTGCCGCTGCGGTAACTTGCGGGTGTTTCTGCCGAAACGGCCGCAGCAGGCGGCACGACCGCCGCCGCTGCGGCCTCGCCCGAACCACAGGCACTGAGCAGCAGTGTGCCGAAACCTAAAACCAACAGCGGCAGTTTGAAGCATGAACGCATAACATCGGATAAAACGGCTTGAAAACGTCATTATATAGCAGATTGGCCGGCCACCCCCCGGCAAAATCCGGAAGGGCTTGAAAACATGGCTGCCCGGTCATATCCGGGCTTGGCTTTAACATCTGTGCTGCCACCTAAAAACCACAGTTGCCCGAAGCAAATCCAAACATAACAGACAATATAGCTGCCACACCGAATCCGGCATCTTTTCAAAAAAACCATCAGCACCGGTTGCAAGCCCGTTACACGGCAGCCGCGCAGGCGGGCAGGCTCGAAACAGACTGCTGCCAACCCGATAAACACACATGCCGTGCGGCGGAATCTCAGGCCATGCCGGCGCAAAACCCATGCCGTGATGGTTTTAAAAGCGGCACCGTTTGAAAACACCGAGAAGCGGATGACCGCCTGCCTGCACATAACGATAAACCAACTTTCGACCATGCTTTTTTTAACCCGCCCAAGAGCGGGCAACGGCCTTGTTTACCCTCCAGGCCGTCTGAAAAAACCGTTTCAGACGGCCTTGCCGGTGTCTTTATGCTCCGAAACCCATGACGGTACGCCGCCGTTTCGGTATATTTCGGCCTTGTCGTTATTTTTTACGGTGCCGCAATGAACACTTCCCGCCCTTTCATCCGCGTAGTAGCCGGCATCGTGCTGGACAAGCAGGGACGCTGCCTGCTCAGCTCGCGCCCCGAAGGCAAGCCTTATGCGGGCTATTGGGAATTTGCCGGCGGCAAGGTCGAAGCGGGCGAAAGCGAGTTGGCCGCCCTGCAGCGCGAATTTGAAGAAGAGCTGGGCATCCGCATCGAAACCGCAAGGCCGTGGCTGACGAAAATCCACGATTACGAACACGCACGGGTGTATCTGCGCTTCTGGCGGGTGGAGGCCGAGAGTTGGTCGGGCAATATCCAGGCACGCGAGGGGCAGCAGTGGTCGTGGCAGCGGCCCGGCGGCTTTACCGTATCGCCCATGCTGCCTGCCAACGGTGATTTGTTGGCCGCCCTTGCCGTGCCGACACAGCTTGCCGGCCGTCTGAAAACCGGCTTTTACGGCGAAAACGCTATGGGCGGCTACCGCGTGGTGCCGTTTGCGCTGGCCGAACCGCAACACGCCAATGTGTTAATCGGCGAACCCGAACTGCGCGCGCGGGGAAAAATGCCCGCCGCACAAAGCGTATGGGTGGTGATTGACAAAGCAGAACAATGGCCGCTGGTGCAGGATGCCGATGTGGCAGTGTGGCAGGTGCAAAACCGCGAAGCCGCCGAAGCGGTGTGCGGAATGCTCGACAGCGGTGTGGCACTGCCTTTGGTGGTGCTGGCCGAGCCGAAACTTGCCGCAACATACCGCAGCCGCTGGCTGGCGGGCGGCGCCCATGCCGTGATTGCCGATGATGAAACCGAATATGTGTGAGGCCGTCTGAAAAATGTTGAAACTCAATCGAAAACAAGCCGTTTGGGCGGGCATATTGCTGTTGGCGTTTGCCGCCGTGAAAATAGCGGCACTGCTGTGGTGGCAGAGCCGCCAGCCCGCCGTTACCTCCGTTGCCGAATCTGCCTGCAACGTACACGCGGGCTGCACGCTGCCCAACGGAGCGCAAGTGAAATTCAGCAGCAAAGTGGCCGCCAAAGCGCCGTTCGACATCACCCTGCGCAACGTGCCGGCGCAAACGGCCGAAGTGTTTGTGAGTTTTTCGATGCGCGGTATGGACATGGGCTTCAACCGCTACAAACTGCTGCGCCGGCCTGACGGCTCGTGGGCGGCACCGCAAATCCGTCTGCCCGTGTGCGTGCAGAACCGCCGTGATTATCTGGCCGACATCCATATCGGCGGCGAGGTGTTCCAAGTGGGCTTTACCGCCGAGTGAAAGTTAAGGCCGTCTGAAAACCCTGCCGCCGTTATTTCTGTGCCGGCAGCAACCGGCTTCTGCAACCCGGCAAATGTTTTCCGATGCTCCCCGCCGGCACGCCGGATTCACATGCCGGCGGCAATCAAGGCCGGGAAAACGGCGTTGGCGGCATTTTTTGACAACTCCCCCAATCCCCAAACGGTCTGCGCACAAAAAACGGGAAGTGCAGGCCACGCCGGGATTTTCCACACCACACAACGGCCTTTGGGCAAACGCATATTTTCAGACGGCCTGATTCGCTATACAATGCCCCAAACCCTATAAATTAAGGAACAGCAAAATGATCGGCAAAAGAATATTTGAAGAATTGTCGGCCAAAGTGGGCGAAACCATCGCCAACAGCCCCGCCAAAGATGTTGAAAAAAATGTGAAAGCCCTGCTGGGCAGCGCGTTTAACCGCATGGATTTGGTTACCCGCGAAGAGTTCAACATCCAACAGCAGGTGCTGATTAAAACCCGCACCAAACTGGCCGAACTCGAAGCACGCCTGGCCAAACTTGAAGACGGAACCGGCGGGGCGCAGGAAGCAGCCGAAGTGCCCGAACAAACCGAATAAGGCCGTCTGAAACCGAAAACCGCCCCATGTCGTTAGCCCTTGTTTACAGCCGCGCCTTAAGCGGCATGAATGCGCCGTTGGTGGAGGTAGAAGCCCATCTCGCCAACGGCCTGCCTGCGTTTAATATTGTCGGCCTGCCCGACACCGAAGTCAAAGAAAGCCGCGACCGCGTGCGTGCGGCCATTATCCAGAGCGGCTTTGAATTTCCCGCCAAAAAAATCACCGTCAACCTCGCCCCCGCCGACCTGCCCAAAGAATCCGGCCGCTTCGACCTGCCGATTGCCCTGGGCATACTGGCCGCCTCGGGGCAGATGATGGCCGACAAACTGGCGCAATACGAATTTGCAGGCGAGCTGGCCTTATCCGGCACACTGCGCCCCGTGCGGGGTGCGCTGGCAATGGCCTGGCAGGGCATGAAAGCCGGCCGCGCCTTTATTCTGCCGCAGCAAAATGCCGAACAGGCCGCCATCATCAACGGTATCACGGTTTACGGCGCCGGCAGTTTGGGGCAGGTGGCGGCACATCTGAATGCCGTTGAACCGTTGGCACAAACCCGAACCGGTATCGGGCAGAGGCCGTCTGAAAACCGCAGCCTGCCCGATTTGAAAGACGTGAAAGGCCAGCACACCGCCCGCCTGGCCTTGGAAATTGCCGCCGCCGGCGGCCACAGCCTGCTGATGATGGGGCCGCCCGGCACGGGAAAATCCATGCTCGCCCAACGCCTGCCCTCCATTCTGCCGCCCCTAACCGACAACGAACTCATCGAAGTATGGGCGCTGCGCTCGCTGCTGCCCAACCACCGGCAGGAATTACACCACAGCCGTCCGTTCCAGTCGCCCCATCATACTTCCAGCCCCGTGGCAGTGGTAGGCGGAAGCTCCGGCCCCGGCGAAATCTCGCTGGCCCACAACGGCGTTTTGTTTTTTGACGAGCTGCCCGAGTTTGACCGCAAAGTACTGGAAGTGTTGCGCGAACCGCTGGAAAGCGGCGAAATCCACATTTCCCGCGCGATGCACAAAGCCGTTTACCCAGCCAAATTCCAATTGGTAGCCGCCATGAACCCCTGCCCCTGCGGCTATCTCGGCCATCCCGCCAAACCCTGCCGCTGCACACCCGAAAGCATCGCCCGCTACAGGGGCAAAATATCCGGCCCGCTGCTCGACCGCATCGATCTGACCATCGAAGTGCCCGCACTTTCTGCCGCCGAGCTGATGCAGCAGCAGGCCGGCGAAAGCAGCGCCGAAGTGTCGGCGCGCGTACGGGCTGCACGCGAAAGGCAGTATGCGCGGCAGGGCAAAATCAATGCGGCTCTGAGTGTTACGGAACTGGACGAAACAGCCGCGGTCTCTAAAGAAGCGCACGAAGCACTGGGCAGCCTGCTCGAAAAACTCTCGCTTTCCGCCCGCAGCTACCACCGCATCATGCGCGTGGCGCGCACGCTGGCCGATCTGAACGGCGATAAAAGTGTCGGCCGCGCCCACGTGTTACGCGCAGTAAGTTTTCGTCGTGCTTTGTAAGGTTTTTGCTTAAAGCATAAGTTGTTGCTAAAATCCGCCGTTTCAAAACCGTAGCGGCGGCTTTCAGACGGCACCGGATAAAACAAGATTCACAGGTATGTTTATGAACGCTAAAAAACAATATGGCAAAGGCCTTTCGGGCTTTATGTTGGGCTTGTTGCTGGCAACCGCAGTGATTGCCGGTGTTTTGTTCTTTTTGAACAAAAGCAATAAAGAAGCATTCAAAGAAGAAACACGGAAAGACCTGCCCCAACCCGAAATTCTCACCCCGAACAGCAGCGGCTCCGCCGCATCCGCGCCGCCCCCTGCCCCTCCCGCCGATACAGCTTCCGATGTTTCAGACGGCCCTACCGAAGAACAGCAGGCAGTTTCCGAACCGATAACCGGCACCGCTCCCGAGCCTGCTGCGTCCGACACACCCACCGCCCCGCCGCCACAAACCACGGTCAAACCCAAGCCCGAACAAAAACCGATCGTGAAAAAGCCCGAAGCGAAAAAAGAGCAGCCGGCAAAAACAAAAGAAGAACCCAAACAAGAAGAGCGCAAAAAAGCGGCTCAACCCACGCCCGAACAAATTTTAAACAGCGGCAGCATCGAAAAAGCGCGTGAAAACGCCCGTGCCGAAGCGGCTAAAAAAGAAATGCCGGCACAAGAAAGTACCAAAAAAGCCGATAGCGGCAAACAGCAGCCTGCCGGCGACGGGGGCGGCCGCACCGTGCTGCAAATGGGCTCGTTCAACAACCGCGAGAGTGCCGAAGCCCACCGCGCCAAACTGGCCATGATGGGCATATCGTCCGGCGTGGTAGAGGGCGAGGCCAACGGCAAAACCGTTTACCGCGTACAAAGCGGCCGCATGGGCAGCGATGCCGCCCGCCGTGTCCAACAAACCCTCAAACGCAACGGTGTCGACAGTTTCGCCCGCTCCGTCAAATAAGATGCAAAAAGGATAACCTATGAAATTGAAAAGTATTTTACTGGCTGCAGCCGCAGCATTCGGCTTGGCCGCCCATGCCCATGCGGCAACCGAAGGCACCGACTACACCGTTCTGCCCAAACCGATTCCCCAGCTTCAGGCCGACAAAATCGAAGTGTTGGAATTTTTCGGCTATTTCTGCGTACACTGCCACCATCTCGACCCGGTGCTGCTGAAACACGCCAAAACTTTCCCCGCCGACACCTATCTGCGCACCGAACACGTTGTTTGGCAGCCTGAAATGCTGGGCTTGGCGCGTGTGGCGGCAGCGGTAAACAGTTCGGGGCTGAAATACCAAGCCAACCCCGAAGTATTCAAAGCCGTTTACGAGCAGAAAATCAATCTGGCCGACACCGCCACTTTCAAGCAATGGGCGGCGGGTCAGAAAAGCTTTGACGGCAACAAACTGATTGCCGCATATGATTCTTTCGGCAACCCTGCCCAAGCCAAAAAAATGGAAGAGCTGACCAACACCTACCAAATCAGCGGCACACCCACCGTGATCGTGGGCGGCAAATACCAGGTGAAATTCACCGGCGATTGGCAGTCGGGCATGAAAACCATTGATGATTTGGTGGTAAAAGTGCGTGGAGAGCGCAAAATGAAAGCCCCTGCAACACAAAAAGCTGTCCCCCCGCTGAAAAGCAAAGGGGCATCGATTGCCAAGTCTGCCAACAAATAAGCATAAGCAGCAAGCAGGCAGACTCAGCAGAAAAAGCCTAACCACCATGCCGAACCGCAGTTCCGTTGGGCAAAGATGCCGGCGGATTCTGCAGCCCGATGGTCAGGCTTTCCTTCTATAGAGAGAGGCTGCCTGAAATTTATGTTTGCGGGGCCGTCTGAAAGCTGCCCGGCCGTCTGAAAGAACCACGCCCGATTTTATGGATATCTTATTATTGTTCAAAGCCCTGATTTTGGGCATTATCGAAGGCCTGACCGAATTTCTGCCGATTTCCAGCACCGGCCATCTGATTGTGGCGGGCGACTTAATCAATTTCAAAAGTAACGGCAAAGTGTTTGAAATAGCCATCCAACTCGGAGCCGTGCTGGCAGTGGTGTTTGAATACCGCCGCCGTTTCACCCATGTTATCACCCATATCGGCCGCGACAGGCAGGTGAACCGCTTCGTTGTCAACCTGGCCGTGGCCTTTATCCCCGCCGCCGTAGTGGGTCTGATTTTCAGCAAACAAATCAAACATTTTCTGTTTAACCCGATTACCGTGGCCACCGCCCTGGTTATCGGCGGCTTTCTCATTTTGTGGATTGAACACCGCCAAAGCCGTATTGCGCCGAAAGTCACCAGCATTGACGATATGCGTATCCGCGATGCACTGGTGGTGGGCATCGCCCAAATATGCGCGCTGGTTCCCGGCACTTCGCGCTCGGGCAGCACCATTATGGGCGGTATGCTGTGGGGGCTGGAGCGCAAAACCGCCACCGAATTTTCGTTTTTTCTGGCCGTGCCGGTGATGATTGCCGCCACCGCCTACGATGTGCTGAAGCATTTCCACCTGTTTTCCGCACAAGATATCGGCCTGATTATAGTAGGCTTTGTTTCGGCCTTTGCCGCCGGCCTCTTGGCAGTAAAAGCCCTGCTGAAATTCGTGGCCACCCGAAACTATGTGCCGTTTGCCTACTACCGCATCGTTTTCGGCAGCCTGATTCTGATTACCTGGCTGACAGGCTGGGTAAACTGGACGGAAATGTAACCGTTTTCCCAAAACACCCGGCTGCGCCAAGCTCATCACGAAGGCCGTCTGAACATATTTTCAGACGGCCTTTGCCTGTGGTTCACTCCGATTTCACTGCCCTGCTTTTCATATCGGTAAAACCATGCAGCGCAGCGCGGTGTTGCTGCGCCATAAGCTAATAAGCAGCTTCACTGTGACACCCAATCATTAACGGAAATTTTAACGGAAACTTTACCCGCTACCGTTCCATACAGCTTTCCCGCCCGCTTTCAACCCAACACAAACAATTCGCTGCCATGCTGCTTCAACCACTTTTTAGCGTCTCGAGTATGCGGGGTGTAGCGGTGGACCATTTCCCAAAAATGCGGGCCGTGGTTGGGATGCGGAAGATGGCAGAGTTCATATATGCACACATAATCCGCCACGAAATCGGGCGCGCCGATCAAACGCCAGTTCAAACGGATGCCGGTGCGGCTGCGGCAAACGCCCCAAAAGGTTTTGGCATGGCTCAGCGCGGTTGCGGCAGGGTTCAGCCGCATGGCTTGGGCATGTTGCGCCAAACGCGGCAGCAGGGTTTCGGCGGCGCGTTCGGCCAGGTAGCGGCATAATTGGCTTTTCTGCCGGCTCCATAACGCTTCGGGCAGTAAGATTTGCGGCGGTTGGTGGCAGATATGTGCGTGTTTGTGGGTATGCAGGGTATGCCGTTCGCCGCGATACCAAATATGCCCGGGCATGGTTTCGGGGGCGGGCTGCGGGGGGCGGCTTAGGGCTTGCCGCAGTAAGGGTTCGTTGCCGGCCAGCCAGTCCTTTAACTGCCTGCCGCCGAGATAAGGCGGCACATTGAGGCGGACGGTGTCGGCAGAGTGCGGGCGAAGAATAATGTTTTTCTTGGCACTGCGTTTCAGTTCGATGCAGATAGAGAGGCCGTCTGAAAGCGTGTGGGTAAGCTGCATTGGCATACGGTTGAACGGGGGATGATTAAGTGGGGGGATTCATACTTCAGGCTTCAGATTGATAACATGAATATTGCCCCAAATGCTTCAAATTTTTCTATAACAGGCAGGGCGGCAACGAAACACAACGGGGGTTCAGACGGCCTTTGCAGCAGCAAACGGCCCCTTGCCGCCGATTTTTTGCTGCTGCGCTTCAATCCAGCTTTCGCATTGCGCCATGATGGCTTCGGGCGTGCCGCCGTTATAGGCAACGGGTTTGCCGATAACCACGGTGATTTCGCCGGGGTGTTTCCAAAACGAGTTTTTCGGCCAAAATTCGCCGCTGTTGAGCGCCACCGGCACCAAGTCCATTTCAAACATCTGCGCCATGCGCGCCCCGCCGAGTTTGTATTTGCCGCGCTGCCCGGGCGGCAGGCGGGTGCCCTCGGGGAAGATGGCAATCCAAAAACCTTCTTTTTTGCGCGCCAAGCCCTGCTCCATCAACCGGCGGTTGGCCTGGGCGCGGTTGCTGCGGTCTATGCCGATGGTGTTGGCCAGTTTCAAGCCCCAACCGAAAAACGGGATTTTAAACAACTCTTTTTTGGCCACGAAAACGTGCAGAGGAAAAATTTCTTGAAACGCCAACGTTTCCCAGCCCGATTGGTGCTTGCTGCAAATAATCGAAGGTTGCGCGGGAATATTGTCGATGCCTTCCACTCGGTATCTTAGGCCGACAATATTTTTCAGCAGCCACACCAACACCAGCGCCCATGCGCGCCCCACATAATTCGCTCCCTTGGGTATCAGGGCGGCGGGCAGAATTAAGGCAAACATCAGCGGGGTAATCAAAACCAGCACCAGCCAATAGATAAAGTTGCGCAGATAAAGCATTCGGAGTTCCTAAATTTCTGTGGTTGCGGATGTTTTCAGACGGCCTTGCGTGTTAGAAAGGCCGGGTTAGTTGCAGGCATTTTCAGACGGCCTTTGGCGCTGAAGCCTGCCCTGCCGGCTGCACAGCCCGAGTGCCGGGCCATGCCATACCGCTTTGATTTTATTTTCCCACACCCAATCCCCCAGTTAACAACCAACTGCAACTGTAAAAGGCCGTCTGAAAACCTTTCAGACGGCCTTGAGTGTCCGAAAGGCCTGCCTGTTTGCACTTTTTGTGCCGGAAGACTTTGGTTTTCTGTTGCAGCAATGGTTTGGTGGTTTTTGGGTATCCGCACAACCCACACCGCTTTGCCGCTTCTTCCGGCATTCCGTCCGCCTTCAAAAAAACAAAACGGGCTCCAAACAAAAAAGGTGTGCAATACCGGGATTCTCTGCACTCAGGCAGGTTTGGCCAAGAGTTTTATTTTAACCCGGCAAACGTCAGCTTTCTTTGGTTTCCCTATCGTTTTCCTGCCGGGTAACGTATTGCGAAAACGCCAGCAGGTTGTCGAATATCTGCGTACTCGCCGGCAGGTTGTCGCCCTCGCGCTCCAATGTTTTTTTACCCTTACCGGTGAGCACCAGCGCGGGTTTGCCGCCTGCCGCATCGATGGCCTGCAAATCGCGCAGGCTGTCGCCCACCAGCCAGGTTTCGGCAGCTTCGGCGTTAAACCGCTCGATAATGTCGGTAATCATGCCGGGTTTGGGTTTGCGGCAGTTGCAACCGTCTTCTGCCGTGTGCGGGCAAAACCAGATGCCGTCTATTTTGCCGCCTGCCTGCTGCACCAGCCGGTGCATTTTGGCATGCATCTCGGTAAGCGTTTCCACAGTAAAATAGTTGCGGCTTATGCCCGATTGGTTGGTGGCCACGGCAAGGGTGTAGCCTGCCTCGGTGAGAAAGGCAACAGCATCCATACTTCCTTCTACCGGCACCCATTCTTCGGCGGATTTTACGAAATCGTCGCGGTCGAGGTTAATCACGCCGTCGCGGTCGAGAATAATCAGTTTCATGTATTTTCCTGTTCAGACGGCCTGCAGCACGGCATCCAGCCCGGCAATGTGGTGCGCCACATCGGGATTGTAGGTTAAGGCTTGCAGCGGCCCTGCAATTTTATGGCCGCCTGCCTGCTTGAGGGCTACTGCCTGCCGCACGGCTTCAGCCAGGGATTCGGGGTTTTCGCGCGAAAAGAAAAAACCTGCCCCGCCGTTCATCACTTCGGTGCAGGCCATATTGTCCGACAAAACCACGCGGGTGCCGCTCAACACCGATTCAACGCCCACCAGGCCGAACGGCTCGTAAAACGATGCCATCACGGTGTAGTCGGCGGCACGGTAAAGCGCGGGCATATCGTTGCAAAAGCCCAGCTCCACCGTGTTTTTCATCGGGCGCGGCAGCGGCGAGCCTGCAACGGCAAGCTTCACCGGCAAATCGGTGCGCTCGAAAAATGCGGCCAGCAAACCCAACCCTTTGCGCGTATGGCCGGTGGACGGAAACAGAAAAACGGTTTCATCATCGCGAAAACCGTAGCGGCGGCGCGCGGCGGCAGCCGAGCCGGCATCGGGGTAAAAACGGCGGGTGTCGGCGGGCGGGTAAACCACGCGGATTTTGGCAGCATCGATGCCGTAAAGCTCCACCAGCTCGCGCTGCATCTGTGCCGAGTGCGCCATAATCAGGCGCGCGGTGGCATAATTGCTGCGGTTGCGGCAAACGGTTAATTTGTCGAGCGGGTCGGCACTTTTGCCCATGCTACGCAAATAGCCCAAATGTGTGCCGCCGCAAACAAACACAGAGGCATGATCGCTGGGGTTGCAGGCAATCAGCCGCTCCCCGGGCCGGCGGTGCGGCTGCAATTGTGCCGAAAAGAAAAACGGCCTGAGCTTCTTAGGCACCAGGCTTTGCCGAATCAGGCAGGGTTCGATGCAGGCATACTCGGGCAGGGCGGTGTCGAATTTCGCCGCATAAATGCGCACGCTGCGGCCGTTGCCGGCAAGATGGCGCACCAAATCGAAAGTGTAGCTTTCCATGCCGCCGCCGCGGCGGAAGCAGTTAATGCTGAAAGCTAAGGGTTTTGCAGGCATAGGGCTCTTTCAGACGGCCTTTCAATGTTGGCTGCGCAGGCTGGCATCCCAGGCTTCAAAAGCGGCTTGGAATACTGCTTCCAAAGCAGCGCGGTTTTCGGCATTATCGGCAACATGGTAAAAACTCTCGAGTGCAGGCGTGTTCATGGTGCGCACATAGTCTTCCATAAACGCACCGTAGCCCTCTTCTTCATCATCGTAATAAAAATCGGCAAAACGCCGGCCAAACTCATTAAAATCTTCGCGCGTGAGTGCGCCGCCCATATGCCGGCACAAAAATTCGGCACCGCTGATGCCGCCTTCGAGCATAGCGGCAAAGTCGGCGGCGGTTTCGGGCGCACTCTGCCAAACAGGATTGGCCAGGTGTTGCGATGCCGCCCACGCCCAATACATGCCGATATGGGTGGCTGCGTTTTCCGGCGGCAGACCGGCGGGGTAGTTTTCGTCAGTGTGGAATTGAACATGGTCATACATGGCTCTGCCCTTTTTCAGACGGCCTGAAGCTTTTTAAAATTCAAAAAAACTCACAAGCAGTTTGTGTGCCGCTATTGGCCCGGCAAGCCCGCTGCGCTGCCCCGCGCGGGCACAAAACTCACGGTTTATCATCTTAAGCGGCTGATTAACCATTAATTTAATATCTGCACTCGAGCTTTCGCCCACGCAGAAATAGAAATAACGGCATCCGGTTCTTTCAGACGGCATTAAGGTATTTTGCCGAGACTCCGGCCTTCGGCAGCAGAAAACTCCGGCCCGCGCAAAACAGGCCGTCTGAAAAACTGCCGGCCGCCTTGCCGGAAATATTTTCAGACGGCCTGAAGGCATGGTGATATGGCGGATCCACCTATTTCCGGCGCCGTGCAGGCGCAAGCAATACCAATATGGCAAAACCGATTCGCTGCCGCATTTCAGGCCGGCAAAACCGTTCCCATCAAATCGAAGCGCAACAATGCCGCAGCAGAAATCAATCAGACCCCGATCGGCAGCCGCACTAACGGCCTGCCTGCTGCCTGCCGTTAAATTCTTCCAGGGTTTCCAAACCGCGCAGAAAACGCGACAGCTCGCTCAATGCCCCTTCATATACTTCTCTTTTAAAATCAATCACCTCATCTATCGGCGCCCAATATTGGTGCCACCGCCAGCCGTCAAACTCCGGGTGGCTGGTGGCACGCAGATGCACATCGCTTTCGCGGCCGACCAAGCGCAGCAGATACCAAATCTGCTTTTGGCCGCGGTAGGAACCGCGCCACTCGCGGCGCACCCAGTGCGAAGGCACATCATAGCGCAACCAATCGCGTGTACGCCCCAAAATTTTCACATGGTGCGGCAGCAAGCCCACCTCTTCAAGAAGCTCGCGGTACATCGCGGTTTCAGGGCTTTCGCCCGGCTTGATGCCGCCTTGCGGAAACTGCCACGAGTGTTCGCGCACACGCTTGCCCCAAAAAACCTCGTTGCGGTCATTGGTTAAAATAATACCGACATTGGGGCGATAGCCTTCACGGTCGAGCATCGTTCGCCCTTTGCATAAAATTCAATCAGGTGATTTTCCCATAAGTACAGGGGTTTTGACAAATCCGCCACGGTGTGCGCGGCAGCTTCACAGCCGTGTGGAAAAAATTTTTGTTTATGATGAAACGCCTATCTGAAAGCGCGTGGAAACCCATTGGTTTTTACGCGCTAAAGTATTGCATTTGAAAGGCTTTTGCCGTTTAATCCGCACTACGCCGGCCAGCCGGCGCCTGCTGTATGCGGCAAAGTGCCGTTTACATATTTCTCTATTTTTTTGTACCGCACAAACGGTACGTTTTTTGAAGGATAAAAAGATGAAAAAAACTTTATTGTTTTCTGCGCTGGCAAGCCTGTTTCTGGCCGCCTGCGGCGGATCGGGCGGCTCCGGCACCCAACAGGCAGGCGGCACACCGGCAAGCAGCGAGCGGCAGACTGCCGCCGAAGGCACGGCCAAGCTCAACATCTATAACTGGTCGGATTATGTCGATCCCGCCACCATCACCGAATTTGAAAAAAACAACGGCGTGAAAGTGCGTTACGACTATTACGACAGCAACGAAACGCTCGAAGCCAAAGTACTCACCGGCAGATCAGGCTATGACTTGGTGGCCCCCTCGATTGCCAACGTAGGCCGCCAGATTAAAGCCGGTGCCTATCAGGAAATCGACAAAACCCTGATTCCCAACTACGCCAATCTCGACCCCGACCTGATGGCGATGATGGACAAAACCGATCCCGGCAACAAATACGCCGTGCCCTACTTTTGGGGAATCAACACACTGGCCGTCAATAAAGCCCAAGTGAAGAAGGCACTCGGCACCGACCGGCTGCCGGCCAACGAGTGGGATTTGGTGTTCAACCCCGAATACACCGCCAAACTGAAAACGTGCGGCATCAGCTTTTTCGACAGTCCCACTGAACAGATTCCGCTGGCTTTGAACTATTTGGGCAAAGATCCCAACAGCGAAAACGCCGAAGATTTGAAAGCCGCAATCGACTTGATGAAAAAAGTGCGCCCCGACATCAAACGCTTCAGCTCTTCGGGATATATTGATGATATGGCGGCAGGCAACCTATGCGTATCCGTAGGTTACGGCGGCGATCTCAACATTGCCAAAAACCGCGCCAAAGATGCAAAAAACGGCGTGGACATCGAAGTGCTTACTCCGAAAACCGGCGTGGGCATTTGGATTGATTCGTTTATGATTCCGAAAGACGCACAAAACGTTGCCAATGCCCACAAATACATCAACCACACGCTTGATCCTAAAGTGGCCGCGCAAAACGGCAACTTCGTTACCTATGCCCCTGCCAGCAAACCCGCACGCGAACTGATGGAAAAACAGTATGCCGAAGATGCCTCCATTTTCCCCGGCGAAGAAGCAAAAGCCAAGAGCTTCGTGATACTGCCCAAATCGCCCGATGCAGTCAAACTAAGTGTACGCCTGTGGCAGGGTTTGAAAGCCAACAAATAGGTATGAATGCGGAAACTTATAGAGATAACTGTTTGAAGCATAAAAGAACGGCTACAGTCTGATGGCCTCCGACCTCTACGTTGAAAGCTGCTTAGATCACTTCAAGCAGCTTTTTTCACTTCATATATACCAACTCTGCTCCAAACCGAGCCGCAGTTGTGGTCTGAAATTGAACCGCTCTCTCTCTTTTCCCTAGATCGGTTCTGCACAATATTCAACACCATAATTTAATATTATTTAAATGATATAAAATTATCATGTTTATAGAAAAATATTAAAGCCTCTAACAACTCATTTTCTGATGCGGATTCCTTTTGCTCTAATGCAGAGGAAATAACATCAATAAAATGTTCACCGTAATAAACTAATCCAAATGATTCTTCCGTTACATCTTGAGGATAAACATCTTTATCGTTTATAACCTCTGGATAATCAGATACTAAATATAAATCGGTTAAATTTAAAGAAGCACCATATTTTCCATATAGGCAAAAATCATCATCTGCAAATTGAGTATCTTTTACATATTTAATTATATCAGATAGTAGATATTGATTATGTTTAAACATTTAAACCCCCATTATGTTATAACTTACAATTAAGTAATTGTCCTGTAGCCCCATCTAATTTTCCTGTACGTCCATCTTCTCCACCACCCCACATATCTCTTCCTCCACTTCCTGTTGGATGATATAAAGCATGATTCGAACGATGGTCACCCCGATCAACTAAAACTAATCTACCAGTATCTTCATGATGATGCCAAGTCAAGCCGGCAGGACTTCGACTCTTATTACCACTAGACATCCAGTTATTTAATTCAGGATATCGACCTAACATATCTCTCCTAAAACTAGAATCAGTATTCATTCGATTAATAAATTCTTGGTTAGCCCTATTAAATTGTACACTATCACTAGAATATCTATTTGACGGATCCACTGTATGATCAAAGAAAATATGATATTTACCATATGCTCATCAATAGCTGCCTAAATGTACCACAACGGACATCTGAAAAGTGTACCCACTTTCCAGCCAATTCAGAATAGAGCACTTCTAGATGTCCATTCCCCGATTTCCCAGTGCTCACCACCGAAGACAAAGCCCAGCATATATTCCAGTTCGTTGTTTGGCAAAGCCCGCTCCAGCCGTTCCAAGTCGTCACGTTCCAGCCTGACGGTACAGCAGTTGAAGATATTTTCCCCGCCTTTTTCCCGATACAGGTTTTCCATCCGTCCGTGCAGGTGGTTGAATTTGCGCCAATAGGCAATATCGGTAGCCTGCGCTTGTTCGCGCTCTTCTTCGGTGGTCGGCACCACATCGGTTTGCCTGTCGCCCGTAAACTCTGCACACATGGTATAACCATACATACCAAGTCCCATTTGTCATTCCTTTCATAAAAAATGTAACAATACACAACCATCGGATGCGGCAGCTGAAATGCGGGATTGGCCGTAACGGCGCCGGCAGCCGGATCCAAGAGGCGGAGCCGCGTATTGATGCAGCGGTATCCGCCCGCATTGCCAAAGATACCGCCGAGGCCGATGAGGCCTTTTTAGGCCGTCTGAAAAAGCTGCCGGCAATTGCATTCGCGGCGGTTTT